>CAVAFS010000163.1:0-3257 GCA_963587975.1 Bulleidia sp.
ATGCTGATGTTAGGAAAATCTAACAAAATGTAGCTGTAAGTAGTGGGAATTGTGATGCACTAATAGAATGTAGATTATCATATCAAAAATTAAGTTCTATTAATAAAATGTAGTTAAATGTATTACATAGTGACGTGTTCTAACGATGTATAGCTGCATTTATTTATTGTTATTTTTTACTGACCTGAGTACAATAACAGATAAATCTGCTGATTCGGGAGGGATATTATTATGATGCCTTTAGCGATGGCAAAAAGTGGAGAGAAAGTAGTAATTAAGAAGATTACCGGAAAAGATTCCGTACGTCAGCATCTTGCGGAACTGGGACTGGTGGTAGATGAATCCGTAACAGTTGTCAGTGAACTGGGAGGAAATATTATCCTTCAGGTAAAAGACAGCCGGATTGCGCTGGATCGAAGCATGGCAACCAGAATTATGGTTTAAGCATAGAAGAAGAAAGGATGAGTTTTATGAAAACATTAAAAGACGCAAAAGTTGATGATGTAGTAGTTGTAAAACGTCTGCATGGTGAAGGCCCGATCAAACGTCGTATCATGGACATGGGAATCACAAAAGGAGTACAGATCAAAGTTCGTAAGGTTGCACCGCTTGGTGATCCGATCGAATTAAACGTTCGCGGTTATGAGCTGAGTGTTCGTAAAGCTGACGCTGAGATGATCGAAGTAGAGTAATCATTTTTTTACATAAGAATTAGATGATTCTAATAACAGTTATGAAAAGCTATGCAAAATAAAAGTAGAGAGGAGATATAAATGAGTATCAAAATCGCACTTGCGGGTAACCCGAACTGTGGTAAAACAACTCTGTTTAACCAGTTGACCGGTAGTTCTCAGTACGTAGGTAACTGGCCGGGTGTAACCGTTGAGAAAAAAGAAGGAAAATTAAAGGGACACAAAGATGTAATCATTCAGGATTTACCTGGTATTTACTCCCTTTCCCCATATACACTGGAGGAAGTAGTTGCCAGAGGTTATCTGGTAAATGAGCGTCCGGATGCAATCTTAAACATTGTAGACGGTACAAATATTGAGCGTAACCTGTACCTGACAACACAGCTCCTTGAGCTTGGTATCCCGGTTGTAATCGCGATCAACATGATGGATATCGTTCGTAAAAACGGTGACAAGATCAACGTGAAAAAGCTGTCTGAGACACTTGGATGCGAGATCATTGAGATCAGTGCGCTGAAAGGTGAGGGTGGATTTGAGGCAGCTCAGAAAGCTGTTGAGGCAGCAGAGAAAAAACAGGATGCAACTCCGCTTCATGTATTTACCGGAAGTGTTGAGCATGCGATCGCACATATCGAAGAGTCTATCGAGAATATCGTAGATCACAGATATCTCCGTTGGTTCGCAATGAAACTTTTCGAGCGTGATGAGGAAGCTGTCAAAGATATCAACATTCCTGCAGATGTAAAAGCTCATATCGAGCAGCACATTGTTGACTGTGAGAATGAGATGGATGATGATGCAGAGAGTATCATCACAAACCAGAGATACGCATATATCAGCAAAGTATGTGATCAGTCTGTAAGCAAAAAAGCTGAAGTACATAACATGACAATTTCTGATAAGATCGACCGTATCGTAACAAACCGTATTCTTGCGTTACCGATCTTTGCAGGTATCATGTTCCTGATTTACTGGATTTCCGTAACAACTATCGGTGGAATCGTTACTGACTTTACAAATGATACACTTTTCGGTGAGTGGATCTGTGGAAACTTAGGCCCGGCTCTTGAGAGCATCGGATGTGCTGACTGGTTAGTTGGTCTGATCAACGATGGTATCGTTGGTGGTGTTGGTGCAGTACTTGGTTTCGTACCGCAGATGTTAGTACTGTTCTTCCTGCTTTCTATTCTTGAGCAGGTTGGATACATGGCGCGTGTCGCATTTATCCTTGACCGTATCTTCCGCAGATTTGGTCTTTCCGGAAAGAGCTTTATCCCGATGCTGATCGGTTCCGGTTGTGGTGTTCCTGGTGTTATGGCAAGCCGTACCATCGAGAACGAGAGAGATCGTCATATGACAATCATGACAACAACATTCATTCCTTGTGGAGCAAAAATGCCGATCATCGGTCTGTTCGCAGGAGCATTATTCGGTGGTTCCGGACTGGTTGCAGTTTCCGCTTACTTCATTGGTGTAGCAGCAATCGTTATCTCCGGTATCATGCTGAAAAAGACAAAACCGTTTGCCGGTGAAGTAGCACCATTCGTTATGGAGCTTCCGGCTTACCATATCCCGACTGCAGGTTCTATCTTACGTGCAACATGGGAGCGTGGATGGTCCTTCATCAAACGTGCAGGTACAATCATCGTTGCTTCTTCCGTAATTCTTTGGTTCTTACAGGGATTCGGTTTCGTAGATGGCGCATTTGGTATGGTTGAAGATAACAACAACAGTTTACTGGCAGCTATCGGTGGAGCAATCTGCTGGATCTTCGCACCGCTTGGATTTGGCGATTGGCAGTCAACCGTTGCAACTATCACAGGTCTGATCGCAAAAGAGAACGTTGTATCTACAATGGGTGTCCTCTTCGGTGGTTTCTCCGAAGTTGCAGAGAACGGCGAGGAAGTATGGAGCCAGGTAGCAGTTCACTATACACAGTTAACCGCTTACAGCTTCATGGTATTCAACCTTCTGTGTGCTCCGTGTTTCGCAGCTATGGGTGCGATCAAACGAGAGATGAACAACACAAAATGGTTCTGGGCAGCAATCGGATACCAGTGTGGTCTTGCTTACCTTGTAGCTATGATGATCTACCAGTTTGGTTCCCTGTTCACAGGAAACGTTCATCCGGTAGGACTGATCTTCGCTATCATCGAGCTTGTATTCATCATTTACATGCTTGTTCGTAAAAACCCGTACATTGATGAAGCAACAGGTATGGTAAAAAAAGCTGCATAATCAAAAAAGTGTGCTAAAATAGTTATAATATCATTTTTATTAAATCAAAAAGGAGGAGTTCTAATGGCAACTGTAATTGTAGCAATCATTGTATTCGGACTGGTTGGTCTGATTACCGGAAAAGGTATTTATGATAAAAAACACCATAAGGGCGGTTGCGGTTGCGATTGCTCATCCTGCGGTGGCGGATGCCATTCACAGAAATAAGTCTTGTTTTGGGATGGCTTAAAAATTTACTTCGTTAAGCTTTTATAGGAACTCCTGCAATTTTACCTCAGTCGCTAACAATCGCTTCTTGAGGAAAAATTGCAGGAGTTCTTGCTATAC
>CAVAFS010000164.1:0-2341 GCA_963587975.1 Bulleidia sp.
GTATCTGACCGTTCAGAGAAAAGAAGTCATCAATGGTATGGGTGACCAGGAGGAAGAAATCATCCGTCCATGTATGGCAAGAGATGCAGCAGTATGGCGTGACTTTGTATTCAAAGCTGCTGACAAATACTACGAGGAGCATCCGGACGAGAAATAATGGAAGGATATGTATATGTAGACATGGATCAGAAACTCCGCAATTTGCTGAATGCCATTTTTACAGATGACTTTATGGAGAAAAATACAAATTTTTCCAACTTTGAGGGGTTTCAGTATTCCAGCGCGGTTATCACAAATTGGAAAGCTGACAAGATGATCTATGCACAGCTTTTGATGGATAACTTCGTAAAAGAAAGTACCAGATTTTCATCCTGGGAAGAAATGGTACATGCAGCAGCGGAGCAGAGATTCGGTGCTGCGGCAATTGCATAGAAAAACACTCATATTAATCACCTAAAACCTTCAAAAAATAAAAACCGTATCCCGTTGCAGTCAGGTTAGCTAAGAATCTGATTGCTGCCGGATACGGTTTTTATTATGCAAAAGAAACAAATGTTATTCTTTTTTGTTGGAGTAATTAATATTGTACTGTTTGATCTTGCGGGAGATCGTGGAGGCATTAATGTTCAGTTTCTGCCCTGCTTCCCGTAGATTGCTGCAGTTTTTCAAAGTGTTTTCCAACAGGTTTTTCTCAAATTGAGCTACTGCAGTACTAAAATCGACGGAATCGGAATGGATCGGCTCCTGCTCCAGTGAAATGTTCAACAGGCCTGCGATGATGGAATCATCTACCTGTCCGATACCGGAACTGCACAATACCAGATATTCAATAATATTTTCCAGTTCACGGATATTTCCCGGCCAGGAATACTGCTTCAGATAGTATAGCTGCTGTTCCGTCAGTGAAAACGGGCGGTTATATTTTTCTGAAAAGATTTCAATAAAACGATTGCATAATGGTTCAATATCTGCGACACGTTCCCGTAATGGTGGAACATAGATTGGAATAACGTTTAAACGGTAATACAGATCCTGGCGGAAGGTTCCGTTTGCAATTTTTTCCTTAAGGTTTGAGTTGGTCAGCGCAAGGAAACGGATATCCAGATGGATCGGCTTGGAACCGCCGATACGTGTGATCTCCTGTTGCTGAATGGCACGCAGCAGTTTTACCTGAAGATCCATCGGCATATCGCCAATCTCGTCAAGCATGAGTGTGCCGTGATTTGCAAGCTCAAATAATCCTTGTTTTCCTTTTGCGTTTGCACCGGAGAACGCGCCCTTTTCATAGCCGAATAATTCAGATTCCAGTAAATGTGCAGGAATTGCAGCACAATTGATCTTTACAAATGGCTTGTCATTTCGCTTGCTGTTTCGGTAAATTTCGTCAGCAACGACTTCTTTTCCGGCACCGGATTCACCAGTGATCAATACGGTTGCATCTGACGGTGCGACGTGATTGATCAGCGTCCAGATATTTGCCAGAGTACCGTCCTTTCCGATCATTTCAGTGGATAAATGTTTCTCTGACACCGTACAGGTATTTTGTGGGTTCATTTCCTGAACTTCTTTCAAAAAGGTATTAAAATCTTCCTTCAGAGACTGCAATGTCATGATTGGGCGGCTGCTGGCGATGACCTGATGCAGATTACCTTCGGAATCAAAGATTGGGGTACCGGAAGCATAACCCATTAATGGTGCGCCGGTTCCATAAGTGGTGGAAAGCCGGAAGGCAGATTTTTTCGTGCGAAGTACATCCGGAATGGCACCGCCACTGTAGAGTTTATCTTTTTCAATCAGATCATAGACATTGTGGTTCAGCACACGTTCCGGTTCGATGCCGGTATTGCGTGTGTAAGCGGGGTTGACGTACAGCACATTGCCGTTTTCGTCTGTGATAAAAATACTGTCGTCGAGTCCGTCTACTACCTGTTTAAAATCAATGCCGCGAGCTAGGAAATAGTCAAGTTCCTGATCGATGGCATGTAATTTCTGTTGTAAATCCTGATCTGGATATTCAGAGATCAGGTCTTGCAGCATTTCCCGAATCTGATAGATTGCCTTATATTGATTCATATGTATAAAATCCCTCCTCCAGGGTCGTTATTAATGTTAATATTATATCAATAAGCAGAGCGAAAGTAAATAGTTGTTGCAATCCTGTTGAAAAAATGCAACAAACAAAAAGCGGCACTTATGAGGAAGGTGATTTTGGAAGAAATGAAAGAAAAAATGTTTCCAATCTGCAACAAAAAATCGTATTTATTTATGAAATGAAACAAATATAGGTGAAAAATCACGGAAATCCTGCTAAAATGGTAGTAATAAAAAATGGCATGAGAAT
>CAVAFS010000165.1:0-4087 GCA_963587975.1 Bulleidia sp.
GGAATGAGGAGATTCAGCTGGATTCCATGAAGACACTTGGCATAAGCTACAGTGTCCTTTCAATTTCTTCCCCGCATTTACATATGGGAGATGCTGCAGAGGCGATTGAGGTTGCAAGGGCATCCAATGAATATGGTGCCAAATTAATGAAAAAATATCCGGAGAAAATCGGTGTGCTGGCAAGCTTACCGCTGCCGGAAATTGATGCGGCAGTAGAAGAGGTAAAATATTGCAGAGAAAATCTGCATGTGACAGGATTTGCGCTTCAGACCAATTCCTGTGGTCTGTATCTGGGTAACGAAAAACTGGATCCGGTGATGGATGTTTTAAATCAGGCAAAAGCGCTGGTGTTGATTCATCCGACAGAACCGGCGGCAATTCCACAGGGAGTAAACGAGACGTTACCGTATCCGATGATGGAATTTTTCTTTGACACCTGTCGCGCAGTGATGAATCTGATTTTGACGGGTACATTGAACAAATACCCGGATATTCGTTTTGTGATTCCGCATGCGGGCGCGTATCTGCCGATCATCAGTGACCGAGTGGCTTCCATGTCAAAAATGCTTTGTCCTGACGGAAGTGTTGATATTCGGAAGTGTCTGGCAGATCTGTACTATGATCTGGGTGGAACCGCGATGCCGAAACAGTATGGAAATCTCTGTCAGATGACGACGAAGGATCATATTTTGTATGGAAGTGATACACCATTTACACCGTTGCCGTTGTGTTGCAAGTTGGCAGAGGCTATGGATCAGGGATTGACGGCAGAAATGCAGAATCTGGTTTATCGGGAGAACCCGAAGAAGCTGTTAGGCAGATAAGAAAAACTGGAAAGAGAGAGACAGAATGTTATTTAAAAATGCATGTATTGAAAATGCAGCAAAGACACAGTGTATCCGGGTGAAAGATGGCAAATTTTTTGAAATTGCACCGGAACTGATGCCGGAAGCAGGAGAAGAAGTCATTGATTGTGATGGAAAGCTGGTTCTGCCACCTTTTGTGGAATCACATGTACATCTGGATACCTGCCTGACTGCAGGAGAGCCGCGCTGGAATTTGTCGGGAACATTATTCGAGGGAATCGAGTGCTGGGAAGAACGCAAAGAAATGCTGACGAAGGAAGATGTGAGAAGGCGTGTGGAAAAAGTACTCCGCATGCAGGCGGCCAATGGTGTTCAGCATGTGAGAACCCATGTGGATATTAATGATCCAAAATTGACTGCGTTGGACACGTTATTGGAAATCCGGGAAGAAGTGAAAGACTTCATGGACATTCAGATCGTAGCATTTCCGCAGTATGGTATTTTAAGTTATCCGAAGGGAAAAGAGCTGCTGGAGACAGCACTTCGTATGGGAGCAGATGCAGCAGGTGCAATCCCGCATTTTGAATTTACGAGAGAATATGCGGTGGAATCATTACATATTTGCTTCGAACTGGCGCAAAAATATGGCAAACTGATTGACGTGCATTGTGATGAAATTGACGATGAGGCATCCAGAGGACTGGAGACGCTGGCAACTCTGGCATATGAGACCGGTATGAAAGACATGGTGACAGCATCCCATACGACAGCAATGCATTCTTATAACAATGCATATATGATCCGACTGATGCGGATTTTAAAATTGTCACAGATTAATTTTGTGGCAAATCCGTGTGTCAATGTGCATCTGGGAGGTCGCGCGGATTCTTATCCGAAGCGCAGAAGTCTGACAAGGGTAAAAGAACTGACAGCGGAAGGCTGCAATGTGTCTTTTGGTACGGATGATATTTTTGATTCGTGGAATCCGATGGGAAGCGGCAGCATGCGTGATCCGGTGTACATGGGCATTTATGCCGGACATATGATGGGGTATGAGGAAATCATGAATTCCTATCGGCTTGTGACGGTCAATGGCGCGAAAACGTTGCATCTGGGAGATGAATATGGCATAAAAGCCGGCAATGATGCGGATTTTGTGTTGATGGATGCAGGAAATTATCATCAGGCCTTAAATGAAGATGCAGCGGTGCTTGCTTCGTATCGAAAAGGAAAACTGATCGCATCTACGGTACCGAAACAGACGAAGGTGCTGTTTTAGCAGAAAAATGATTCTGTTTGTTAGCTTCATGAAAAAATGATGGAAAAATCATGAGTTTGCAAATATGTTTTGAAATAAATTTGTGTCTGCATAAAAAGGATAGCTTCAGGAAAGTATAAAATATGGAAAACACAGTGGAAGAATCAAGAGACAATGAGCGCAAATGAATCAATTTGAGTGTTGTTTGTAATGAAATTAAGAAGCTGTGAAAATAGATACTGACTTGGAGGAAAAGGCTATGAACAGACAGAAAGCGGCAATCATCGGATGTGGATTTGTGGGATCATCCACAGCATTTGCACTGATGCAGAAAGGACTTTTTTCGGAATTGGTGCTTATTGACACGGATCAGAAAAAAGCTCATGGCGAAGCGACGGATATCGCACATGGACGTCCATTTGCACATATGATGCAGATTTATGCAGGAGATTATTCAGATGTAGGAGATTGTGGTCTCATTATCATTACGGCGGGAGCGGCACAAAAACCCGGTGAGAGCCGGACGGCACTGGTGTACAAAAATGTGGAGATATTTAAAGCTATTATTCCGCAGATTACGGCTCAGAATTTTGAAGGGATTTTACTGATCGTCAGCAATCCGGTGGATATTCTGACGTATGCGGCATGGAAGATTTCCGGTTATCCAAAGGAGCGGGTGATCGGGAGCGGAACAGTGCTGGATTCCGCGCGTTTTCGTTATCTGCTCAGCGAACATCTGCAGGTGGATTCTGCCAGTGTGCATGCCATGATCATAGGGGAGCATGGAGACAGTGAGCTTGCCGTGTGGAGCGGTGCAAATGTATCTGGAATTCCGATTCATGATTTTTGCGAGATTCGGGGGCATTATGACCATGAACAGGCAATGGAGCAGATTTACCGCCGGGTGCGTGAAAGTGCGTATCAGATTATCGAAGAAAAAGGCGCTACTTATTATGGTGTTGCCATGGCGGTAACGCGGATTGTGGCGGCGTTGATTCGGGATGAGGGCGCAGTGTTGCCAATATCAAGCTTGCTACAGGGAGAATACGGCTTGTCAGATCTGTGTATCAGTGTACCGGCGATTGTGGGCGGAACCGGCGTGCAGCAGGTGTTGGAAATTCCGTTAAATAAAAAAGAAAATACGGAACTCCTTCATTCTGCGAACGAATTGAAAGAAATCCTGCAGAAAATTTGGCTATAAAAAACCGATGAAGGGAATGAAAGATAAAAAAGCTATTTTTTGGAGAAATGATTAGCAGATGATGAAAGATAAAAATCAAAAGAGTGCGAAAGAACTGTGTAATGAAAATGCAGGTATAAGTAAGAAAGAGCAGTGCTTAAAAGAAAAACTGATGCATCATATGCCGACTTTTATTGGCATGGAACAATGTCATCAGGCAGCAGTCTGTATCCCATTGCTGAAAAATGCAACCGGTGGATATGATGTGCTGTTTGAAGTGCGGGCAGCAACTATTGCACACCAGCCGGGGGACGTATGTCTGCCCGGCGGCATGGTGGAAGAAGGCGAGACACCGCGGGAAGCTGCATTGCGTGAATTGCAGGAAGAATTATTATTGAACAAGGATCAGATTTGTTACCTTGGAGATATGGACAAACTTTATACTGGAAGCAGTCTGATCATGTATTCTTTTGCTACGGAAGTAACAGACTATCAGAATACGTTCAGCCCGGCAGAGGTGGACGAGGTGTTTCGAGTTCCGTTGGATTTCTTTTTACATACGGAGCCAAAATGCTTTGTCACTCGGGCGAAGGTGGAACCCGGAGAGGATTTTCCCTACGAACTGATCTGTGGCGGTCGGGATTATAACTGGAGAAGCCGAAAGGAAGAAGTTTGTTTTTATCAGTATAAGGAACATGTCATCTGGGGACTGACTGCAAAAATGCTGCGGGCGTTCGCAGATGTGGTAAGGGAATTGCCGATATAATGCAATCAGTCTGATCGTGTATTGTTAACTTCCGATAAAATGTGCAACTAAAGAAAAACGGTACATAACCGAACAGG
>CAVAFS010000166.1:0-2323 GCA_963587975.1 Bulleidia sp.
GATAGCACACCGACCAGAAAATCCACACGTTATACCGGACCAATCGATATTCCGGAGGGAAATAATATTTTATCTCTGGTAGCAATTGATGAAAACGGAATGTCGAGTGAAGTGTTGAAATGCAATTATATTTATTATCCTGAAACGCAGGCAGAGCCTACAGTGCAGGAGAATACAGAAGTTATCGAATAGAAATATAAATGTTATTATATATTTCTGAATGTAGATGAAATAAAAAGAAAAGCAATTGATGAGAACGCTTTTGAACGTTTTCAACAATTGCTTTTTTCTTTTAATGATATCAGCTCTTTGTATATCTGTTATTTGAAGAAGTATTAGTGGGCTGCATCATACTCAGCCAGATATTTCTTTGTGTATTCCACATCAGACGGGCAATCGAGATATTCGGTGCCGTATTTCTGACGGGTTTCGTTTCCTTTTCCTGTGATCAGCAGGATGGTTTTTCCTTCTGCTTCCATGATTGCTTTGTGGATGGCTTCGCCACGATCTTCAATCATTTCATATGGGCAGTGCTGAGCTTCCACGTACTGTGCGATATCTTTGGAAATTTGTTCTACCGGTTCTGCCCCTGGATCTTCTGCTACCAGATATACTTTTTTGGAGTACATACCGGCGATGGTTCCGAGGTCGCGGCGACGAATCACTGCTTTTTTACCCGGGCAGCCGAAAATGGAAATGATATCGTAATCCGGGTACTCTTTTCTGGTGGAAGAGAAGAGTTTGTCAAAGCTTAATTTGTTATGTGCATAGTCCACAACAGCGATGACATTTTTGTCTGCGGACATGTAAGTCTCCATTCTTCCTGAAGAACGTGCACGGTATAGACCGGATTTCATAAATTCGACCGGAATATTGAATACATAAGCGGCAGCGATGGCAGCCAGCGCATTTTCTACGTTAAACAGTCCCGGCATGGTCAGAGCGAAAGCTTCATCGAAACGGTCACATTTTACGCGGAAGTGGATTTCATGGTCTACTTTCTCGATATCATAGCCGTAAATGTCACTGCCTTTGTTGGTACCGAATGTAATTACATTTGGTGCAGCTTTTGCAGCTTCTGCAACACGTTCAAAATAATCAGAGTTTGTGTTGATCAGCGCATTTTTTGTCTGTGCAAACATTTTTAACTTGGAAGAGAAGTAATCTTCAAAATCAGGATGCTCGATCGGGCTGATATGATCCTCGGAAATGTTCAGGAAGATCGCAGCGTCAAACATGATCTGATTTACACGGTCATATTTTAAGGCCTGACTGGATACTTCCATTTCAAGGAAATCAATCCCGGAATCTATGGCATTGCGGAAATGCTGCATCAGTTCGATATTTTCCGGTGTGGTGATGTGGGATTCCACTTTTGTCACACCGTCATACACATCGATGGAAGAGATGACAGCGCTTTCTTTTTTGCCAAGGCTTGTCATATAATCATCTACGATGGCTTTTACATAGTAAGCAGTAGTAGATTTTCCTTTGGTTCCGCCGACACCGATCAGATTCAGTTCTTTGGATGGATCATTGTAAAAGAGTTTGCCAAGGTATGGCATTGCTTTTCTGACATCGGAAACTAAAATATATGGAACTTCTGTATCCAGATCAAATTTCTGCTCGCTGACATACAAAGAGGCACCATGCGCTACGGCATCTGCCAGATATTCCGGGCGGAAAGCAGCTCCTTTACAGACAAATAATGTTCCCTGTGCAGCTTCTTTTGAATTGTAAGTTAATCCCTGAATGGTATCAGCGGCATGACCGCACAGATTACTGTCTGTCACAAGACCTGCTTCTGTCAGGGTATTGAGATAATCCTGCTGTGTATAGTAATTCATAAGTATTCCCCTTTGATTTTTAGTGGTAGTATGTTTTGAATTTGCGGAAGTGGCTGAAATGGTTTTTGATCATGCGCAGCCAGCGGTTGAAGTTGAAATCACCTTTCATGAATACCGGATTTACAACTTTGCTTTCCCGGATCAGTCGGTTTAATTTTTCCTTGTTTTCCGGCTGATGTACATATTTGCGGGCAACTGCTTTCGGTACAACCATCCAGAGATGTTCATCCTTCGCAATCTTGAATGGAATGTCTTTGTTGTATACAAACTCTTCTACAAAGTAGCGAGCTACGTTAAAGCCGGAACCAGTTACATAGTAGTTGGAACGTCCCTGACGGGTGTTGATCTCAAAGAATTTGTAGCGGTTGTCACGGACATCGTATTTAATATCAAAGTTGGAAAATCCGACGTAACCGATGGTCTCTAACAGATCTTTGACTTTTGTCATCAATTCTTCCTGTGGCTCGGTGATGATC
>CAVAFS010000167.1:0-2298 GCA_963587975.1 Bulleidia sp.
AAATAATGTTTATATATTATATACACAAATAAGCGAATTTATCGACTTATTTATTGTAAAGCATTTTGATCAGATATTCATTCAGACCACCGTTGATCTCAGCGATCTCTTCATCTGTGTATTTCATGAATCCTTCGTGAACTCCGTCTACTTTCTCTGCACGGAAACCGTTTTTGCCTTCATCAAGCATCTGTTTCAGTAATGGAGAAGCATCATGTCTGTCTTCCAGATCTTTTAATACATAGTTATGAATATTGGATGTAAGCTGTGTGCTTACCATATCAGAGTTTACTAATGGTGGTAAGTACGGAAGTCTCAGACCAAAGCTGTATTTGCATGCGTCATCAACTGTTTTTGCATCAGCAATACCACGCTCAACGATAGAAATTGCCTCACGCCATAATGCATGCTGCATTCTGTTTGCGATGAATCCCGGAACATCTTTTTTGCAAAGAACCGGTTTCTTTCCAGCTTCTGTCAGAACATCGATAACAGTCTGTGCAACCTCATCTGTAGTAGCATCTGTCTTAACAACCTCTACTAACGGAATAAGGAATGCCGGATTCCAGAAATGTGTACCGCAAAGTCTCTCACGATGTTTACATTTAGAAGAAATTTCTGTCGGGCTCATAACGGATGTGTTTGTACAGAAGATACAGTCATCTGCTACATACTCCTCTAACTGAGCAAACAGATTCTGTTTCATCTCCATCTCCTCTAATACACACTCAACAACCATCTGTGCATTTTTAACGCCTTCGTTGTCAAGATCCTGTGTAAAGCTGATTTTGGAAACAATCTTGTCTACATCTGCCTCTGTTACGATTTCTTTTTCAACAAGAAGTTTCATATTGTTGCGAACTTTTGCTTCTACATCTACTGGGAATACATCATAAACAGTTACCTTTGCATCATCAAGTCCTGCAAGGATCTGTGCGATAGCACTTCCCATCATTCCGCCGCCGCATACTAAGAAATTCTTAATTTTACTCATTATTTTTGCATCTCCGTCTTATTAATCATTCACAGGAATCCCAGTCTGCTGCCGGGATTCCTTATAATTTGTGTAATAAGTCTGCAATCATGGTGTCAAACGCCACATTACATGACTGTCTTCATTATCTAACCGGATAATGATTAGCAGGTTAAGTAACCACCGCTGCAGTCGCAGTTAGCGCCTGTGATGTAGTTGGAAGCATCAGATGAAAGGAAGATAGCATATCCAACGAAATCTTCCGGCTCAGCCAGACGTCCGATTGGCTCACGTTTCATGAAGTTCTGGTATACTGCTGATTCCGGATCAAACATCCACTCTGTTAACTCGCTGCGGAATACAGTCGGGCAAAGAGAGTTTACATTGATGCCGTATTTAGCAGAAAGGTCACAAGCCATGGAAGAAACCATAAGGTCTGCGCCACCTTTGGATGTACAGTATCCTGTGTATCCAGCCATACCACGTTTGGAACGCTGAGATGTAACAACTACGATCTTGCCGCCTTTGCCCTGAGCAACCATCTGCTCTGCAACATATTTGCATACAACGTATACAGATTTGCAGTCAGCATCCATGATGTACTGCCAGTCAGCTACGGACTGCTCTAAAATATTCTGAGGTTTGTTGAATCCGTGGCAAACAGCAAGGATATTGATCTCACCGTATTTCTCAACAGTAGCTTTCATTAAAGCTGCAACGTCATCCTCTTTTGCAGGATCTGCTGCATAGTATGCACACTCGATATCCTCTGCTTTAAACTCAGCCTCAAGGTCCTGTAATTTTGCTGCATTACGTCCAGTCATCATAACTTTTGCTCCTGCGTAGCCGTATGCTTTAGCAAGAACTTTTCCTAATGCACCTGTTGCACCTGTTACTAATGCAACTTTACCTTCTACAGAAAACATGTTGTCGACAAAGTCTTTTTTTAAACTTACCATTTCCCAAAATCCTCCTTAAATTTGCTTTTTGGTTTATTCTTTATTTTAAGCACCGCCCTGCGGCATTTAAAATTAAATACTTTTCAATGAAACCGGCATTTTTTGCTTTCGTCAATTTCATCAGCTTTAGTATAGTTCAAGTCTCTTTTTTATGCAATACATACAATAATGTAATCAAGTTACTGCATGGTAATTCAGTTTCCGTTTTGTACATTATAACCAACACTTTTTTGATTTTTTCTTGCGAAATTGTTGATTTTTCCTTAGTAAGGTTGTATACTTGTGTTTGTAAAAAATGTCAGAAAAGAAAGGAAGGTCTTATACTATGGCTGGCTAAAAAAAAAAAAAAAAAGACGCTTATTATAC
>CAVAFS010000168.1:0-11094 GCA_963587975.1 Bulleidia sp.
TAAACTCTACGATGTTTACACCATGCTGTCCAAGTGCAGGACCAACTGGAGGAGCCGGTGTAGCTTTACCAGCAGGAATCTGCAGTTTGATATATCCTTCTACTTTCTTTGCCATTTGAGATTGCCTCCTTTGAATTTTTCGTAATCGTTCCTTTACTTACGCTTACATTTTCTTCACTTCTGCGAAACTTATTTCTACCGGTGTTTCGCGACCGAAAAGCTCTACATTGATAGTCACGATCTGTTTGCTCTCATTCATACTCTGGATGACACCAACAGTGTCTTTCCATACGCCACCAATGATTGTAACTGTATCGCCTTCTTTGAAGTCGACTACCACTTTTTCTTCTTTGATTCCCAACGGTCTCATCTCAGCTTCCGTGAGTGGCACCGGCTTGGATCCCGGACCAACAAATCCGGTAACGCCTCTGGTATTTCTGACAACATACCAGGTGTCATCATTCATCACCATATTGATGAGCACATATCCAGGAAACATTTTTTTCTGAACCTGCTTTTTCGCACCGTTCTTCAATTCAACAACATCCTGCATCGGGATTCGAACCTCAAGGATCTCATCCTCCAGATGTCTGTTTTCAATTGTTTTCTCAATGTCTGCTTTTACCTTATTCTCATATCCGGAATAAGTATGAACCACATACCAGTTCGCCTCAGCCATAAAAACTCACCTTTGCCTTCCTACAGATTTACAAGGAAATCAACACCATACTGGATACCGAGATCCAGCACCGCGATAATTGCACCCAGGATTACGGAAACAACAAGTACTGCTACTGTCTGTTTCCCAAGTGACTTTTTGTCCAGCCAGACAATTTTCTGGAATTCAGCTTTCAGACCTGTAAACCAGTTCTTTTTCTGAACATCATTTTTCTTGGTTTCTTCCATGCTTGTCACATCCTTTGCATCGCCGGATTATTTGGTTTCTTTGTGTAATGTATGCTTTCTACAGAATTTGCAATACTTGTTTACTTCCATTCTTTCAGGATGAGCTTTCTTATCCTTAGTCAGGTTGTAATTACGCTGTTTGCACTCTGTGCATGCCAATGTAATCTTTACGCGCACAACTTTCCACCTCCATTAAATTTCTTTGCAACTGTTTGTCCATGAAAAAATCATGTACATTCAATTTTAGGCATAAAAAAAAGACCTACTTCCATCGCCCATCTACTATAGCATAGGAAGCAAGTCTTCGTCAACCTCTTTTTCTGTTTTTTTATTGTTTATATTTTTTCATTTTTATGATACTTCCGGTTACTTCTCTTCAACAGAATAAAAACACCTGATGCTGCCGCAGCCAGTCCGCAGATCAGTATCACGTAACTTCCGGCAGAAGTCCCGCCTGTCACCGGCATATCAAAAGTTACACCGTTACCAACTGTGAAGCTTACATTATAAAAGCAGTATTTACCGGAAACCTCATCAAAGACAGCCTGCGCCGGATCTGCGCCGTTTTGCTGAATCTCCTCCCAGGTCATTTCCATTGGGAGTGTCACTTCGATTGCCTCTTTCAGCAGACTCTTTCCATCTGCAGTATGAACTTCCGTGATCATATACTTCTGTGAAACAAGGTGATTCCAGACAATCCTGCCATCTGCATCCGTCTGTGCCTCATACTCTGTTCCGTCTGTCTGACCAGTCATTTTAAAAGTCACACCTGCCAAAGGTTTCCTGCTGCCATCTGTTTCTTCTTTATATATAGTAACACTTCCATACTGTGGTTCATCATAGGCCTCTACTTTCAGATTGGCCGCCTCGATCTTTCCATCCGTAATCCGGTTACCATCATAAACCTGTGTCTTTCCTCCATTTGTTTCCTGACGGATTACCGCGGTAAGTCCCTCTGTAACATATGCATTTTCTGCTTTGTTTGTCACAAAATGCATATAACCTGCCTTTTGGAAATACAGTGGTGCACTCACTTCCCGGATCTGATAGGTTCCGATGGGATATACTGTTTTCCCATCTGTATCCTTATAAAATGCATCTGACTGAAATACATCTCCTGCATTTGTCTGATACTTTTTCACAACCTGCTGCTCTTCATTACAGGAAAAAGTTCCGTTTTCATCTGTTTTAAAATACCATTTTCTGACCGCCGAATCAACCGTTCCCTCTGCATTTGCATAATAACTCAGTTCAAAAATCGCCCCTCTGACAGAAGCCATTCCGGATGCAGATACCGAACCGGTTCTTCGATCCAGTTTCTGCAGCACTAATGCCAGCGGATTATCCCCTGGTTTTTCCTTACAGGTAAAGATCGTTGTCTCATTTGATTTCACCTGCACCGTATGAATACCAGTTTCCGCCTGTTCATTCTCCTTCTCACTGCACAGTTCATAGCCATCTGGCGCTGTCAGTTCTTTTACATAATAAGTTCCCGCACTTACTTCCGTCTCCTCTGACATTCCTTTTGCCTCTGTCGTCATCGTTCCAAGGCAGTTTTGATTCTTCTTTGCATCATCTGTGGTTTTATAAATGCCATACACTGCGCCTTCCAGGCTGTAGTTTTCATTTCCATCTGTAATTCCCGGATTTTCAGAAACTTTCTTTACTTTCAGATGACCATTTGTTCCCACATCCGTGTAGTCAACCTCCACTGCTTCCGTGTTCAGATCAAAAGTCTGCTCCCAGACAATATCATTTACTTTATAACCTCCCGGAGCCTGAATTTCCACTACTTTCCATGCATGAGTTGTTCGCTCTTTCAGATCTGCAAGTGCATCTGTAACCTTTTTCGTCACATTATTTCTGGCTGTATCATATGCGCTTTTCCATTCACTGTAATTCTTGACCGGTTGCGTATCTTCATAATAAGAAGTGTACAACACATCGCCTCTCCAGTGATATGCCGCCTTTCCATCCTTATCTGTCGTAACAGATGCAGCTTTTACTCCATCCATATAAATATCAAATATTGCACCGGAAAGATATTTTCCAGTATCTGCGTCTGTTTTTTCTATATGTATATCAAAAGATGGTGATACTGCTTCGCGTGCTTTATAGTGAGCATTCAGATACTCATCACTGTCCACCGTCACCCGAAATGCACCGTAATCCGGAGTGATCGCTCCTGACCATAACCCAAGTGTCTGACGCTTGATATCTGTCGAATCATAAATGAGCACACCTTCTTCGCCTGCCGGAATTGTGTGTTTTGTAAATGTTGCATTTACAGAACGTCCTTCCATTGCCGCATCTGCTTTTATCCAGATTCCAACGTTACTTCCATCCCAGCCTTTTGAAATCTGTAACCCAGATGGTGAAGTAAATGTCACATCATTCACCACACCGTTTGTATCCGGAATCCAGTAAGATTGTCCGGCCGTTACATGTATCGTCTGCTTATCAAAAGAAGGCTTTTTATGATAGGTATCCACCTTTTTCCACACATCTGCGATAGCAGTCTTTACCTTGTCTTTTGTATTCAGATGTTCACAAACATAGGTCGTATTTCCGGCTCCGTTCGTCAACAGATAATATCCTGTATCTGCGACACTTTCGCTGGCTGTAATCTGGGACCAGATCAGATTCTGTACCAAAACATATGCGCACATCCCATCATCCTTATATTGAACTTTTGCCAGATAAATCGCTTTTGCCAGATTGTTGATCTTTGCCCAGCTCCAGCCGTATTTATTTTTCATCCACTGCGCGGCATCGCCTTTTGCCGCCACCGCATAATATACGCCACTGCCTACATTTCCAACCACTTCTGACGGTTCCATACACCAGGCCCACTCCTTATCAAGAAACAGAAAAGACTCCTGACAGTTAAACGTATCATCCGGATAATATGCTGCAAATAATTTCTCCGTACTTTTTGTCATAAGCATCTGCTGAACTGCCCTTGCCGCTGCCCAGTCATCAATATGAAGTTTTACAGCGAGCGGCTCATCTGCCCCCATCAGATCCAGAATCTCTTTTGCAGAATTTTCTGTGGCATCCACATCTTTTCCTGCGGTTTCTACTTCACTGCTATCAATATAATCCGCAGCTTCCCCTGCATTTTCCACTTCACTGCTATCTTGATCGGATTGCTCACTTTCCACACATTCCGCAGCTTCTTTATCAGAATTTTTCTGCGTAACCGGACTTTTCAATTTTTCTGACACCTCAGACGCATAGGCATATGTTACCGCCTGATCCAGTTCAAGAAATGTTCCGGATGTCAGCACACAGGCAGTGAACACACACAGGATTTTTTTCATTATTTTTTTCACTTTTGTTCCTCCTTATTGTGCCTTTCCATCTGTAAAATAATATCCATATGCATGTCCGTTAAAACCGGTATCCACTTTTCCCTTTGAAACATACCAGATTCCATTCTCATTCTGGGCAGCGCCATCATAACTGAAATCCACTTTCCCGTTTTTCAGGTAATACCATCCATTCTTATTATTGGCCAGTCCATTGTAGGACTGATCCACTACTCCATTTCGGATTTTCCACCAGCTGCTCTCATCATTTGCTATGGTTTCCGCTGACGGATCAAACACGCCGTTGTGGATATAGATAGAACCTCCATTCTCAGTCAGGCCAATCGTATCATTCACCACACTGCTATATGTTTCATTTACTTTTCCATCCATAAACCAGTAAATTCCGGTCTCGTTCGCGCCAAGTCCGGTATAAGTTTCATCCACTTTTCCGTCCACCAGATAACAGCGTTGATTTTTGTATGTATCCACTGTCTCATTTGCTGTACGATCCAGTTTTCCATTTACAAACTTAAATGCACCGTCTGTTGTGCTGTATATACCGCTGGAAGTATCCACCCAGCCGTTTACCACATGCCACCAGCCCTCTCCGTTCGGCGTTATAATAGAATCTGTATTTTTCACCTTTCCCTGATCAATATATCCCCAGATTCCGGCTGTCGTTTTTTCCAGCACCCGGGAAGCCATCGTTCCGTCGGTCTTATTTCCATCGTACACATACAAATTCTGATCATTGATCCCCTGCGTCACCTTCTTCCACGTCACGTCAGGTTCCGCTGCATAGGCACGCCACGGAATCAGGATCTGCAAACTCAGCAAGCCACAGGCTGCCATCCATCCAAAAATTTTATTCCTGTTTTCCAGACTTCGTTTCATTTTTGCGCCTCTCCTTTCCAATCTTCTCCTTCACCTTGTACCTCAGACATTCGCCGCTTTCTCATTATGTTGTATAACATTCAAATCATGTTCTCCCGTCACCATTTTCATCCCGCACACAGTAAACTACATAGCGGTATCTCCCTCCGGAACGATAGGGATGACAGGTGATCAACGTGATCATATCTTTTTCTTCCTGGATTTTTACTTTTTCGCTGTCTGCAGGTTCTATTACCTCAATCTGTTCCACGCGATAGACCAGCGTTTCCCATGGATTTGTCACATACACCACATCTCCACCCGAAAGCATTTCAATGTCTTTAAAAAACTTGCTTTTTCTCCAACCGCGATGTCCGGCAATCACACTGTTCGTATTCTTTCCGCCAATAGGGACAGACGTACCGCCAAGTACTGCCGCCCCCTGTCCCAGGTTCTCCTCCGAAGCTCCCAGGTACAGCGGCAGACGGCAGTCCATAACCGGAATCTCGATATATCCAAATAGATTTGTTTCCATAGCCTTCAGCTGTTCTGGTCTGTGTTCTGCTATCTGTGCATCGGCGAACGCTTCCTGTCCGTTTTCGTAAATTTCATTGTTATATTGACAGATCTGTTCCCACAATACACTGTTTTCTTTTTCATCATTTTCCTGAGGTCTTGATCTGTCTTCCTGAAATTTTTGTATCACGTCTGCCTGTTCCTGCTGTAGCTTCACTGCCTGCAATTTCGGAAGTAAAATAGCCAGAATTCCACATATGATCAGCAACATTCCAATTGATTTTCGAATACACCCTGCTTTATTCATCCTCGTCTTCATTTACAACATTACCGTCGCTTTCTGCAATGTGGATCCGTAACATTTTTCTTCGCCTTTGAATCGCAAGATTACATACCACCGTGCCTGCTATAATTGCAAGACCTGCCTCTAGCGCCCGCCTGTAATTTTTCATCCACTCTGATTCCGATACCTCAGGCATTCCGGCTGATTCATTGTCAAAGTCTTTCTCCAGGCCGGTTACATCCATTTCTTCCCGTTCTCCGGTCACCACAAGGCGCTGCGTATTCACACCATATGGCGTACAGGTAAGCAGCGAAACCAGATCCCTGTCTTTTCGTGGCAAAAGCTGCTCCGTCTCATCCGGCCATATCACCTGAACATCACACACACGATAGGAAAAAACCTGATCAAGCACATGCAGAATAAAAATATCTCCATTTTCCAGTTCTGTAAGGTCACTGAACATCTTCGAATTACTGATTCCCGAATGTGCTGAAACCACCGGCCTGCAGCCGCGTTCCCCCACCGGAAGCGCAGAGCTCTGTAAATGCCCCGCGCCCCTCTTTAGCACCTGTTCTGATGTACCATGATAAACAGGGAGATAAACCTGAATTTTGGGAATTTCCACAAAACACATCAGTCCATCCTCATTTATGCACAATGCAGCTTCATATTGTTCCTGTAGGGACGCTCCTGTCATTTTTTCCACAGCAACAAAAGGATCTGTCAGGGCCACCACTGATTCCGCCAGTGTTTTGTTGTATTGTCTTGCAAGATCCCACTGCCGCTCTGTATCCACGGTATCAGCAGCTTTCATCTGCTGTTCGTACACTTTCACTTCCGACTCTACCGTCCGCCCATACAGCCAATTGCTGATCCACGGATACACCGCCAGGAAAATCCCGGAAAAGATAAACAGCAAAGCGGCTGCCTTTCTTATCTTATTTTTCATGAATCTCATTTTTGCGAACCACAAGACAGTAACCACCAGCTACAGCGATCGCACCGAGAATCGTCACCAGATACATTCCTTTTCCACCTGTCTGTGGAAGTAAAAAGTCTTTTGTATTATTAACAGACAGCAATACGGATCCATTGTCATCCGTCATATTTGCAGAAATATTATCTACGGTTGCACTTGCAGATTTGATTTTTCCAACGTACATATCTGTCTTTCCAATCGTCCGTCCATTGGCCTTTTCCACAGCCAGCGCACCTGCTTTGGTGCCAAACAGCTCATCTTTCTGATCTGTGACCAGATTACCGTTTTCGTCATAGATTCCACCCTGATAATTTTCCACGATCGCTTTTGCCGCTTCTGCATCCATACCGGTCACTCCGGCCACAGAAGCAATGACATCACGGTCGGTAGCCGAAATATCGATCACGATCTGATCTTTCAACAGATTGTATCCATCATCCGTCTCAATTTCCGTCAGCTGATAGGTGTCTGCCTCTGTACCGTTTACGACCAGTTTTCCATCTGCTGCTGCCGGTGTAAAGGCAGTCGCTCTCTTTGGATCTGTCGTTTTTCCAGTGACGTAATACACTCCATCCTGATCCGCTGATTTTTCTGCAACCACATAATACGCATCTGTGCTGTTATAAAGTTTAAATTTTACATGGTCAAATCTTCCTTTCTGATCCGAAAATGTCTTGGTAAGATTCAATCCGTAGGAATACACATAATTGCGATCCTCCAGCATGTTGTAAAATCCGTCGGAAGTACGGCTCCAGATCAGACTGACATTGTTTGGATTTCCCTCATCTCCCAGAATAACAGAATCATCCGAATTGACAGTTGCTGTATAATACACAACCATGTAATAATCGGACAGACCATGTTCCAGTCCTTTCACATCCTTGAGTCCCTGGTTGATCACTTTAAGTCCTGCTTCTGTCAGAGATACCTTCATTCTGGTGGAACCATCTGACGTGTGTGCTCCGGTATTCGGATCCTGCACGGTCACATCCACGTAATTTTGGGAATAATCCCCTGAGGCCAGATTCCACAGAAGGGCCGCCTTTGCCGTATTATTTGCATTTGCATCCGCCGCATTATCATAAAAAGCAATCTTGACATCTTTTCCATACTCAATTCCTTTGGATAACGTATCTGTAAATGTATACTCGCTCAGATAGGTGGCCTGCGTACTGATATGCGGAAGTTTTGATACCAGAATATAATCCAGTACATCGCCTTCTGATGCGGTCGTTGTATCCCGATAAGAAAAATCCGTACTGATGGCAGTTCCGCCTTTCCCTGCCGTTATGCCATCCATAGTATAGCCACCACGGTTTGCCACATAAGAAGCTGCATTTTTGTCTGCCTGATTTCCGTTTTCATCCGCTCCATGATAAACGACCAGCGACTCTGAATCATTGCGCGACACATAATCCGCACCTGCATGCACACTTTTATTTTTATCCGTTCCTGACGCAGCCTGACCACTGGCTGAAACAGTATTGCTATATGCATTTCTCACACTCTTATCCAGCGTCGGATTTCCGGTCTGGTTTTTCGGATAAACGGCCATGTCATATAACCAGTAATCTCCTCCATTCTCCCCCTCATTGGTAAACGGAAGCTGCACAAACCACGGATTTACCGTTTCTGTCACCTGCTCCGGTACTTCTGTCTCTGCAAAAAGATACAGACCAAGGTCTAAATCTCCAATCGTTGTAACTCCCTTTGCATTTGTTTTTGGGAGATTTACCACACCTTTTGCCGCAGTCTGATCCGTGGTAGAATCCATCGTTCCGTAATCATACAGATAACTCTCCAACGCATTCTTTGCTGAGACATTATCTGCTTTTAAAATTGCCGCCAGCGCATCGGAAATCTGCTGGCTTGTATAATGCCAGACTCCTGTATTCCGGCATGGTTTCGCCTCTTTTGCAGATGTCATATCGATACAATCTGCCTTCGTCAGTCTCAGAATTTCCGCCAGTTTCTCCGGAATCTCGTATACAAGTTCCACTGCCGTTTCTGTTCCGTTATTCACGCTGTGTGTCTCCACATTTCCCACGCGCAGGCAGGAAAACTGAACACCGGCCACCGCATAATCTGCCATTTTTTTCTCAACCTCGGCATTCGTCTCCCCAGTTGCCCGCACACTTCCGGCTTTGTAATCACCTGCTGCCTCCGCCGCCGTCAGATCATACTTATGAATCGTCACAGATCCCCGTCTTGTGACATCAATAATGTCGTTGTTCTTCAAAGCATCCATCACCGCGCTCTGACTCATCACTCCTGTGCTTCCTGCTGCCAGAACTGACTGAGTCAGTGGTGCTGTTCCAAGAACCAATGCCAATGTCATTGCTCCAAGCATTGTAATTAATTGTTTTTTCTTCATGTCTTCATTCCTTTCTTTTCTCAAAAGTTTTTATTGTCTGTCATCAAAATTGGATCTGCTGCCAAAAACGGCCAGAATTATATTAAGATATGTCCGGTCAGGCAAATGAACTAACAGGAACTGTCTTTGCCTGAGATTTTGATGTGGCTTAAGTATATGCACCCTGATGCTGACTGTCAATCCGGTTTTTTGCCACTTTTTTTCGACTATACAAGTTGCACAAAGTCTGCATAATCCTGTATTTTCGCCTTTTGTCAAACATAAAATATCGTTTTTGGTACTTTATTAGATTCGTGATTTTTTGCAATTTTGTGAAATATTTTTCACGCTCAGATTGGAAAAAGATATGGCTCATGCTACAATACTGCTGTTATGAATACAACGTTCATTACAAAATCTTGCCGATAATAAATAATATCGAACTCAATTTATTGTATGAAACAAGATTTATATTTCACAAATCACTGGAAAAGGAATAAAAAATATGCAGATTTACGCACCTGATTACTATAAAAAATTTACATGTATCGCTGACAAATGTCCTATCACCTGCTGCCAGGAATGGAAAATTGCAGTGGATGATGACACTTATGACCACTGGTGTAACATCCAGCCGCCAAAAGATATGGCACTGCAGCATGCGGCCTTATCCGAATATACCTATGATAAGGACGGTCAACATATCATTACTTTAACAGATCATAAAAAATGTCCTTTTTTACTGGAAAGTAAACTTTGCCGCCTGGTACTGGCTCACGGTGACTCCATTCTCTCAGAAACCTGTGCGATGTTTCCACGGGAAAATCACGACTTTTCCAGCCATAGGGAAGCGTCTCTGATGCCGGGCTGCCCTGCGGTCCTTGATCTCTGGCAGAAAGAGCCGCACATTCAGTTTCCAGATGGCACGTTACCATCTCAGGCTGATAGTACCGAAACGCTGCTTTTTCAAATCCGGAATCACATTCTTCATCTGATTCAAGATACGCATAGCCGTCCGGAACTGGCTTTGATGGAATGTTTTTATATTCTCTCAGAACTGCCAGAACAGCATCAGTTATCAGAATCACTGCTGGATGATTATTTTTCCCCGGAGACAGTCATGCAGTTGTCCGATGCGATCCGACAGATGGATTTTTCTCTGGAAGACATGCTGTATGAGTGCAATGAGCTTTTACAGGATCTGTCCGTCAACTATGAAAAAGAAGGGTTGTACACCCGTTTTCTGACACCGCTGCTCTCACTTGCTGCTGAGATTTCGGATGGAACCTCCGATAATGATCTGACAAATAAATGGAAAAACTTTCACTCTGAACTAGAAAAATACGAACCTCTGCTCCGGGCCTTTCTGTCCAATGAAATCTTTGCAGATCTTCTGCTTCCGGAAGGTGATCTGGACAGCATGCTCATTCATATGCAGTGGATTGGCATGGAATATGCTGCTATCCGTTATGGATTGTTTTTATCCTGGCTGAATTCCGGTCAGACTCCGCTTGCGTATGAAACGGTTCGTGAAACCATTGCCATTCTTACCCGAATGACAGGTTACGAAGATGATGATATTTATGAATATCTGGAAAACAGTTTTGAATCTCTGTATTGGGAATGGGGATATTTTGCAATGATGCTTGCAGATATAAAATATTTATAAAGACAAAATTTAAGCCCGATCGATTTTTTTCTTCCGATCGGGCTCTTAATGAATTTCCTGTAATTTCATTGTCTACACCTTCAACTTTCTCAGTTTATTAATTGATTACTTATGTTCCTTTTGGACCGTACCTCCTGTTCTTAAATTATGAAATCTTTTTTTTTTTTTTTTTGGACTGTAACTCTGTTTCTTAGTTCTTTT
>CAVAFS010000169.1:0-2766 GCA_963587975.1 Bulleidia sp.
GTATTAAATGAATCTGAAAATGCCAGTTTTACTTCCCTTGTCCGCAATTTTGGAATTGAGATATCCAACAAATTACTGTGCACCGGCACCATCCAGGGACGTTATTATTATGCTGATAAACTTGGTCTTGCATTTGAAGAACCAATTTATGGGATCCATCGTATCCGCCAGGGCAACAAAGAACCACTGGCTATTGAGTACACTTACGTTCCACTGAAATTTTTCCCGGATATCGACAACTATAACTTTGAACAGATATCTCTGTATGACTACATGTCCACCAGAGATCACCTGCCCGTTGTTTTCCAGGAATCTCTGACCATGGTAGAAGCCGGAGATAAAATCCGTTCCTATCTGCATCTGGAAGATGAAACGATTGTCAATCACCTGGAACTGATTGGCTATGACCGACACGGTAACCTTGTAGAATATACAGAAAGTTATTCCCGCCCAGACAAACTGGAAGTACGTTTTGTATCAAATAATACAGATCAGAAACGCTGTCTGTAAAAAAAAGTCGAGCGCACATGAGAATTTATGCGTTCGACTTTTTTCTTTATTCACTTTACCAGGTAGTTTTATGTTCATCGACAACCTGCAGGGTATCCGGATCAACAAGGTAAAAATCTACCAGTTCCGTACTGTAGCTTCCACCCGGATAAAATTTTTCCAGTACGATTTCTGTACAGGTTTTTCCTTCATCGTTTGTTTTTTCTCCATTATAATTAATGTATAAACGATATTCCACATCCACCATGCGGGTTCCTGCCTGCTCCTGACCGGCACTGATAAGTCCGTAGGTTTCTCCCTTTGCATTTGCATCGAAGCTCAATTCTGCGTCTGTAAACTGTCCTTCGGTTTGCAGATACTCAAACACTGCTGTTATCTCATTTTCAAGTAGCTGATACCACTCCAGTTCACTCATAGCCCCCGCATCAGCTGATCCGCTATCAGTTGCGGAACCATCCGTGCTCTGATCTGTGGTAGCTTCTCCGACAGTTTCATTTGATGTACTATCGGATGCAGCATTTGATGAACTGTCATCCTGATTGGAATTGGATGAATCATCGCTGTCCTCTGTCCAGTTGGAATCTGCCGACGACAGCCAGTTATTTGTTCTTTGCATAATGAATGGATTGTTGGTACGATACAGTTTCGTTGTCGCGTTATATCCGTTATCGGAATACACTTTCAGATAAGTATAATCCTCATCCTGCGACATTACTTCTTCTTTCCAATCCAGTCCCAGATAGATTATGACACTTTTTCCCGCCATACAAAGTAGAAAAATCACACATACAATAACAAAGCAGACTTTGTTTACAGAACTTCTTCTTGTAAAAGTCTCATTACCGAATAATCGAATATTCAGCCAGATGACCAGAACCACCAATCCAAGGAATGTCACCAGAATGGAGATTGTTGCAAATCTGTAGCGGAGCGCATAACCGATGTCTGTATTGATTCCAAGTGCCGCTGCATAAAACAAAATGCAATATGCGAGGAAAATACTGATACATCCAATGCGAAGTGGATGCTCTTTTTTCACCACAACACTTTGCTTCATAGCTTCTGTCAAAGTTTCCGCATCCCTGTGATCCACACATTCTCTGACAATATCAATAGAAGGAAATCCTTTTGATCTGACTTCAATGCCATTGTAACAAATGAATGTTTCCTGAAGTTTCTCCTCATCATCAATGGCAAGCGCAATGATCAGCCGCAGCAGCCAGATCTGTTTCAGCTGATCTGCCTTACATTTTTCCATGACGATCTGGTCCAATGCCTGCTCTGCAAGTTCATATTTCCCCTGACAAACATCCGCCTGCGCACAGATCACCAGATAAAAGTTCCCGAGCACGGCATTCTTAATTCCAAACGCCAGAATCACCACTGCTGCTCCATATCCCCACAATGTTGGCGTAAGAAAAGCGTGTGTGGTGAGCTGAAAATACCCTAATAATCCATATAAAACAAATATCAGTGCCACACCGATACCTAGTTTTATAAAATAGTTCTTTGCCCGCCTTCTGGCCACTTGATTCCAGGAATACACATCTTTCCGAAATTCATCAAAATTATATATATTCATAGATTCTCCACTATTTTGGTATTAGAATTTTCTGAGCCCGATACTTCCATCATCTTCGGTATTTTCAATGGCACGAATTTCCACGTAATATCCTGCATTTGCATTGATTTCCACGTAAACGCGGTCTCCGACTTTATGACCGAGAATGGCTTTTCCGATCGGAGATTCCGTAGAAATCCAGCCTTTCAGGGAATTTCCACGCACGGTTGTCACCAGTGTATATACTTCTTCCTCGTCATCATCTTCAAAATATAAGGTTACTTTATTGTTGATTCCCACCTCATCGGATTTTGACTCATCGGATACGACAACTGCCGTTTTGATCATGCGCTCCAGATAACGGATTCGGCTTTCGTTGGCATTTTTATCTTTTTTTGCCGCATGATACTCAAAATTTTCACTGAGATCGCCATGTGCTCTGGCCTCTTTTACAGCTTCCAGTGCTTCTTTCCGAACTACCAGTTTTCGGTATTCGATTTCCTCTTTCATCCGCTCAATATCTTTTTCTGTTACTTCATCATGCATCATCTATTCCTTCTTTCCAAAAATAAAGCGGACATTCACAATCCGCTTTCGCTGCTTATTCATGAACGCAATTGCTTTTCCATCTGTGTTCATTCTATCGCCTATTATAGCAAACGGAATGTCGTTTTCACAACATTCCGCCCTAAAAT
>CAVAFS010000170.1:0-3393 GCA_963587975.1 Bulleidia sp.
GGGCCGTTCGGTGATCGTCAGATAGCCCGTCATGTACAGCAGGCTCCAGACGTTTTCAATGCTGTCGTTGATTTCATTATGCGTAAGCTGCTCGTTCAGCGTTTTAAAGATGGTCTTGCCGGCAATCAGCTCTTCGATTTCCATCCGGGCCGTGCCGGTTTTCGCCTTTTGGATCAGGCTGCGCACCATGGCGTTGCCGCTGGTGTTCAGCCAATAGGCCTTCGGCTCGGCCCGCGGGTCGCTGCGGAGATCGTCACAGTAATTGATCACATCCCATGGACAATACACATCAATTTTTCCAAAACGATATCCATCGTACCATTCCCGAACGGTCTCATAATGTGCTTCCTGACCATAATACTGTAGCATTGCTTTTACTTCAGCATCATTAAAGCCAAAATATTCATCAAAATCTACATCCGTAATAGAAAACACTTTAAAATTATTCAATCCGGTAAAGATACTCTCTTTTGCTACTCTGAGACATCCAGTCAGAACCGCAAACTTCAGACTCTCATTTGTTTTCAGCACATTTTCGAACAGATTACGCAGCAACAGAACCATTTGGCCGTAATATCCCTGCTCATTCGCTTTCGCCAATGGCACATCATATTCATCGATCAGCACAATCACCTGCTGTTCATAATGTTTTTCCAAAAGAGTTGTCAGTTTACGCAAACTTGTATACAAGGCCGGCTGACTCATTTTTCTTTGAATCAGACTTTCATAGGACTGTTTATCCTGCGCTGTAAGTTTGTCGCTTTCTAACAGAAACTGAAAACGTAACGCTTCTTCCCGGATCAGATCGATCATCAGTTCACAGGCATCCTGAAAACTTTCTGCATGAATTCCCTTGAGACTGATGGAAACCACTGGAAATTTCCCCATGTACTGCTCACACAGTTCCTTTTTCTGAGCAATATAAAGTCCATCAAAAAGTGTCGGATCTGTACCTATTTCAAAAAAATAGCGTAACATACTCATATTCAGAGATTTGCCAAAACGACGCGGTCTTGTAAACAAATTTGCCTTTCCCCATCGTTCCAGAAGCTGTTCGATCAGTTTTGTTTTATCCACATAGTAAAAATTTTCTTTTCGAATCTCAGAAAAACTTTCAATACCTATGGGTAATTTTTTTCTTTTTTCCACTCCGCTACAGCTCCTTTCCACTCCGACTGAGTCTAATATTCCAATTGTCTAAATAGTCCTTTTACTTCATATTTATCAATGCCTTTTCCTGCTCCCTGCACATCTTGTTCCCATTGTAACAACCCCCCCGAAAAACCGCAAGCACCCGGCGGAAGAATCCCGTCGAGTGCTGTACATAAACTCTTATAAATTTTTTATCACTTCCAGTAACTGCTCCAGACTCTCTACCTGCGGTACGTCTGCATCTACGTTTCCGAAACCATATGCCGCAAACAAAAACGGAACGCCGGCTTTCTGACATGCGCTATAATCCCCCTGGGTATCTCCAAGGTAATAATATTTCTCATAATGGTTACGCTCAATGAGTGCTTTCAGGTTCGCATCTTTCTGCTGCTGCGTATTACCATAACACTCAATATCTGCCACCAGATCACCAAGATGATAATACTCCAGGAATACTTCAATGTATCCCTCCTGACAGTTGCTGACAATACCGATCTCATATCCCATGTCACGCAAACTTTCAAATACTTTACGGATATCACCGTACAATTTTGCCCCAACATGGCTCAGATACTCATTTTCATCCCGCTCGCAGGCATGAATGATCTCCATCGCCTGATCCAGCTCATACTGCGGAAGAAGTTCCTTTGCGAAACAATCCATGGTTTTTCCCATAAGACCAATGAGCTGTTCTCTGCGGATGTGCATTTCCGGGCAGGTCTTGTTCCAGGATTCCACAATCTCATCTACGGAATCCCATAACGTACCGTCCATATCAAAAATAACTGCTTTTTTCATAAATTATGCCTCGTCGATGGCTTTTCCGATATCATGACGCATATATTTATTTGCGAAATCAATCCATTCTGTTGCCGCATAAGCATTTGCGCGGGCTTCTTTTAAGGTAGCACCTTTGGCGGTAACACCAAGGACACGGCCGCCGTTTGTCACGATCTTGCCTTCCTCATTTAATTTGCTTCCTGCATGGAAACAGTAATAACCGTCTTTGTTCTCGAAGTTCTCCAGACCTTTGATTTCGAATCCTTTTTCATAAGAAACCGGATAACCGTCGCTGGCCAGAACAACGCAGACTGCTGCATTATCTTCAAACTGCAGGTCGATCTGATCTAATGTTCCGTCGATGCAGGCTTCCATCACATCGATGACATCATTTTTCATACGTGGAAGGACAACCTGTGCTTCCGGATCACCAAATCTGGCATTGTACTCCAGTACTTTTGGTCCATCCTCAGTCAGCATCAGTCCGAAGAAAATGATACCTTTGAAGGTACGTCCCTCTGCAGCCATAGCATCTACAGTTGCCTGGAACACATATTTTTTACAGAACTCATCTACTTCTTTTGTATAGAACGGGCTTGGGGAGAAGGTTCCCATACCACCTGTGTTTAATCCCTGATCGCCGTCTTTTGCACGTTTGTGATCCTGTGCAGAAGACATGATCTTGATTGTTTTTCCATCTACGAAAGATAATACGGATACTTCACGGCCAGTCATAAACTCTTCGATTACCATATGATTGCCGGCAGAACCAAATTTCTTGTCCATCATGATCTCTTTTACGCCTGCTTCTGCCTCTTCTAAGGTATTGCAGATCAGTACGCCTTTTCCAAGTGCCAGTCCGTCTGCCTTCAGAACGATCGGCATTTTTGCTGTTTGCAGATATTCCAGTGCTTTCTGAGGATCTTCAAAATTCTCATAAGCTGCTGTCGGAATGTTGTATTTTTTCATTAAATCTTTTGAAAATGCTTTGGAACCTTCCAGAATTGCTGCTGCTTTGTTTGGTCCAAATACGCGAAGTCCCTCTGCCTCAAAAGCATCGACCACACCGCCAACCAACGGATCATCCATACCGATGATGGTCAGATCGATCTGGTTTTCTTTTGCAAATGCAACCAGTTTATCAAATTCCATGGCACCGATCGGTACACACTCTGCGATCTGTCCGATTCCGGCATTGCCCGGTGCACAGTAAATTTTATCTACACGACTGCTTTTTGCCACACTTGTTGCGATGGCATGCTCTCTTCCGCCACTTCCTACAATCAGTACTTTCATGTCAGTTCTCCTTTTTACATTCTCTGTGTTTTTTAATATCAAAAGTCCATATAAGCTGACGAACGCTGTCACCTGTTTTCCAAGGCATTTCAGACATCCGTCAGCTTTTATTCCTATGTATCTTATTATTCTTCTACGATTGCTTTACCGTCTACAACCTTAACC
>CAVAFS010000170.1:3403-6680 GCA_963587975.1 Bulleidia sp.
ACCTTAACCTTGCCGTTTGCGATCAGATCAATGGCTTTCGGCATAATGATCCATTCTGCCTCTTCCATGACACGCTGCTGTAAAATCTTTGGTGTATCCCCATTTTTTACCTCAACGGCTTTCTGCAAAATGATCGGACCGGTATCAGTTCCCTCATCGACAAAATGACAGGTTGCTCCGGTCACTTTTACGCCACGGTTTAACACGCCCTCATGCACCTTCAAACCATAATATCCGGTTCCACAGAAAGACGGAATCAGAGACGGATGAATGTTGATGATGCGGTTTCTGTATTTCTGGATCATCATTTCCGGAATCACTACTAAAAATCCTGCTAGAACGATCAGATCTACCTGCGCCTCATCTAATGCGGCCAGCAGTGCCTCATGAAACTGCGCTCTGTCCTCATAATCTTTCGGAGATATACAGCAGTTTGGAATGCCTGCTTTTGCGGCACGCTCCAGTGCATAGGCGTTTTTGTTATTGCTGATGACCGTTGCGATCTCGGTATTTGTGATTTTTCCATCTGCAATGGCATCGATAATGGCCTGCAGATTTGTACCGCCGCCGGATACCAGCACTGCAATTCTTAGCATAAATCTACTCCTTTTTCACCATCGATGATTTTTCCTACAACGTATGGTGTGTCGCCAGCCTGTTTGATTGCTTCCATTGCCTTATCAACATCTGCCGGATCTACAGCAACGATCATGCCAAGTCCCATGTTGAAAGTGTTGTACATCATTTCTTCTGTGATGTCCCCCTCTTTTGCAAGCATTGCAAAAATAGGCGGTACCGGATAGCTGTCTTTCTCAACAACTGCACGTTTGCCATCGATGAGCATACGCGGAATATTCTCATAGAATCCGCCGCCTGTGATATGGCTGCAGGCTTTTACTGTCACGCCTGCCTCGCGGATGGATTTTAATGCATTTACATAAATTCTTGTCGGAGCTAATAATGTCTCGCCAAGTGTTTTACCAAGTTCTTCATGATAGGTATTCAGAGTTTCCTCGTCCATCTGGAATACTTTACGAACCAGAGAGAAGCCGTTGGAATGTACACCGCTGGAAGCCATACCAATCAGCACGTCGCCGTCTTTTAACTCGCTTCCTGTGATCATATCTTTGCGGTCAACCACGCCAACTGCAAAACCAGCCAGATCGTACTCATCCTCAGGCATCAGCCCCGGATGCTCTGCTGTCTCACCACCGATCAGTGCTGCGCCGGACTGTTTACATCCTTCTGCCACACCTTTTACGATATCAGCGATCTTCTCCGGATAGTTTTTGCCGCAGGCAATGTAGTCCAGGAAAAACAGCGGTTCGCCGCCTGCACATGCAATATCGTTTACGCACATTGCAACTGCATCAATTCCGATGGTGTCATGTTTGTCCATTAAAAATGCAAGTTTTACTTTTGTACCGCATCCGTCTGTACCGGATAACAGTACCGGATCTTCCATCTCTTTGATCTTATTTAAAGAAAATGCTCCGGAAAATCCGCCAAGTCCGCCAAGGACTTCTGCACGCATGGTTTCCTTTACATGTTTTTTCATCAGCTCTACTGATTTGTAACCAGCTTCAATATCTACACCTGCTTTTTTGTAATCCATTCTGAATTCCTCCGTTATGTATCAGCACATATTTTCATGTTCTTTTTAAAATCAATTATTTCGCGTAATTTTTATATCCGGTTTCCTGTAATTTCTCGTCTTTTTTCACTACCTGGGATTTCAGCTCCTCTGTGTAAGCTTTCAGTTTCTCTAAAAGCTCCGGATCAGAAGTAGCCAGAATCTTTGCTGCCAGAATACCGGCATTTGCGCCACCGTTGATTGCTACTGTTGCAACCGGGATTCCGCTTGGCATCTGTACGATAGAGTACAGAGAATCTACGCCGCCCAGATCAGATGTCTTCATCGGGATTCCGATGACCGGCATCGGGAAGATTGCTGCGCACATACCCGGCAGATGAGCTGCTTTACCTGCTCCGGCAATAATTACTTTGAAGCCTTTCTCCTCTGCGGATTTTGCATAGTCAAAAAACACATCCGGCTCACGATGTGCGGAGATGATACGCATCTCGTAATCGATACCGAATTTATCCAAAATTTCTGCTGCCTTTGCCATGATCGGCATATCTGAATCACTGCCCATTACAATTCCTACTTTAGCCATTTGTATGTGCTCCTTTCATCCCTTGTGATTAGTTATTTACTCTTTTTACATCTTACCTTGAATCATGCAAATTTGCCAATTATATATTGTTATATTTTTTATAAGAGTCACTAATATATTGTATCTCTTTCATTTGTTTTTCTAATGATACTATTTTTTAACGCAACTGTATAGCCACTCTTATTTCAGCAACCTTCTTATTTTTATTACAATTCTATTTCAGTAACGGCTCATTCAGTTCTTCTGCGCCTTCCACCTGGAACAGACCATCACGGATAATATCTGCGGTGCTGCCGTCCGGGCGAATGACTGTGATTGCACCCAGTTCATCATATGGAATGGTGATATCGGTATGGCAGTTAAAGTAGGCCTTTGACATATCCTCTTTGCGAAGCAGGCTCTTCTCATTATCCCGGGCAATGATCTCCTTGCCGTTTGGATTGTAAACAGCGGTATCTTCTGCATGAGAATAGCAGGTATCGCCCACTGCAAAATGCGGACCAGTTTTTTCTGCGATCAGAATCGGCAGTTTTGCTCCGATCTGATATTCTTTCGCCATACGATAAGCAGTTGTATTTGTTCCGATGGCAAACTCACCCATCGGTAATGTCTCATGACGCATTAAAATATTGTCACGGATATAAGCCTTGTTCTGTGCCTCATCCGCAAAGTTTCCGCAATTATAGCTCTCAATCATACCGTCCTTGAACACAATCTCCAGATCAAGATACTGCAGACCATTCAAAAATACTTCTGATACATGCAGTGTTCCGTTTGTTCCCGCCAGAACCGGCGAAGTAAATACTTCGCCAACCGGGATATTCACGTCTGCCACACAGTTTTCAAAAATCGTCTGTTTGTCCGGATCAGCCAGCGGATGCAGTGCGACTGTCAGATCCGTGCGATTTCCGCCACGGCCGGTAATGTGTACTTTTGTACCCGTATCAAGCACATCAATGATACACTGCTGCATCTTCTGATATTTTGCGTAATCCAGCGTGTTGATCACAACGGTCTCTGCAAAAATTTCCTTAAACTGATCACCAATCTCCGGAATCGGATAAGCGATGATGGTGAAGCTGCGCTCCTCGCCTTTGATG
>CAVAFS010000171.1:0-5832 GCA_963587975.1 Bulleidia sp.
GCCGCGTAATGCAGCCGCTCCTCTTCTTTTTACAGGATACATCCGTTTGCATTCCTGTCTTTGTCTTCTGATCTTCACAGAATGGCAGGTCTTATTTGTTGGACATCTGCTCTTCCTGTCTCATGATCATTTTTTTCACCATTTCGCCACCAATGGATCCGGCCTGACGGGATGTCAGATCACCATTGTAACCTTCTTTTAAAGGTACTCCAAGTTCGGATGCCACTTCCTGTTTGAAACGGTTCATTGCTTCTTTTGCCTCCGGAACTGACACTTTGTTTGAGCTGTTAGAATTACTCATGTTGTTACACCTCCGTGATTTTTTTCTCTATGGTAAAGACAGTGGCTTCCCGGTAATTTTGTTGAATGGGAAAGCTGGGCTTTTCGACTCAACAGAAGTATCCTTGTGAAGCTTTCTGTCTTGTTCCTAGTATTAACGGAGATGCGGTTTTTATGTCTGGGAAATTCTTCTTGTTTTGGGTGGGAAAATTTATGTCTACACGTTAGGATTGTGAAGCGGACTCAGCCAAATTTGTCCTGTCAGCTAACAATCGCCCGCCAGGAAAAATTTGCTCTGAGCCCGCTATTTACGTATATAGTTCTCAATTTGAACAGTGATCTTTGTAAATTTTTGCCACAACACAAATTACATCATGGTAGACGCATAAATTTGATCTGCTTTTGCGTCACCCTCAAGGTAACGAATGATCGCGATTGCGAATTCGTTTGCTGCTCCCGGGCCTTTTCCGGTAACCAGATTTCCATCTGTCACTGCCTTTTCTTCGCTCCAGATCGCGCCGCCTTCCGGATTGCATCCCGGATATCCCGTAGCATGTTTTTCTTTTAAAATACCTGTTTCGGAGATCATGCCCGGTGCTGCACAGATCGCTGCCAGCATTCTGCCATCTGCCAGGAACTTCTGCGCAAGTTCTTTTACACCTGCTTTTTCTCCCAGTGATGCAGTTCCCGGTCCTCCCGGATATACGATTCCGTCAAATTCATCAAAGTTCATATCTTCGAATACTTCTTCTGCGTGAAAAATAATATTGTGCGCACCCATGATCTGACGTTTTCCGGTTACAGACACGGTTACGACATGGATTCCTGCTCTTCTACAAAAATCTACTACAGTCAGGCATTCAATTTCTTCTACACCATCATTACATAATACTGCTATTTTACTCATTTTTTCCTCCTCCATACTAAAATTTAATGTTCCACTGATCATGTTTCTTTATCTGAATATTTATACTTTATATTTTCCTATCAATGTTAGTTTATTTTTCTATTCTTATTTTTTATATTTCTCTAATTCTGTTTGTTTATTTGTATTTTTATTGATTTTCCAATTCTGTTCCTGTTACTATAAGGTTATAATATCAGATAGGCAGCACTTTATTTTTTGCAAAACGAACATGTGCAATCTGTTTTTGCTGCTTACTTATGAACGCAATCACTTCATGATCTGCGTTTAGCTTATAGAATGGAGCATTTTTATTATGGAAATCGAACGCAAATTTTTAATCAAACAATTACCTGAAAATCTTGAACAGTATCCCTGCCGCCACATTGAACAGGGCTATCTGTGCACTTCTCCGGTTGTGCGCATCCGCAAACAGGATGATAATTATTTTCTCACCTATAAATCCGATGGTCTGATGGCCAGAGAAGAGTACAATCTACCGCTGTCCGAAGAAGGTTACGCACATCTGCGCCCGAAGGCAGATGGACTGATCATCACCAAAAAGAGATACTGCATTCCTTTTGGTGCCTATACCATCGAACTGGACATTTTTGAAAATGATCTCGCTCCGCTGATTCTCGCCGAAGTTGAATTTCCTTCTGAAGATGAAGCAAACGATTTCACACCGCCGGAATGGTTTGCCGAAGATGTCACTTATTCCGGTAAATACCACAACAGCTACATGAGCCGCCATGGTTTTCATCCAGAAAGCACTTCAGCCGCGCAGTAATTCAAATCGAATGCATGTGAGACTTGGTGCGTCTCCCAGACATTGTGCGCCCTCGCGGAGCCTTTATCTCATAGAAGAAACACATTTATTTCTGCACATTCCTTTGAAACCAGATCTGCCGCTCACAGAAAAAGAGCAGCTAACTCATCGCAAGGATGTTTTTTCGTATTTCTGTCTGGTGCGAATACAATATTTTAACTGTTCGTAGCGGTCGCTCAATTTTCCTTCCGGAATGACCACGTCAACAACCACGGCCAGATCATCGATCAGACGGTCTGTGATATCATTTTTGATGTCACAGACAATCTGGTATTTCTGTTCCATAGTGTCTGCATCCAGAAATTTGAGCAGCCATGGATTTACCACGCCATCTTCCCCATCAGCACTCATATTGTCTGTTTCATTATCCAGCACTGTCTCACTATCCAATGTTGTTTCATTAACTTCATTGATGTTATTCTCATTTGCATGACTCAATGTGTCTTGATTCTCTACATAAGATGCCCGTTCTGCACTTTCCTGCGTTGAAGCACTGGCATTCGTTGCTGATTGGTTATTAGCTTCCTTGTTTGCAATTGTCATTCCTTGTTTTACATAAGCGAAGCGGTATTTCTGCGTCACATCCGGATATTTTTCATGGTCCACCTCACTGATAAACATATCATACGGACGGATATATACACCGAAATCGCCATATAACGCCTGGTAGACCACATACGGTTCCATTGTTTCTGAATGTTTTGCTACTGCGATCACCTGATACAGTTTATTTTTAAAATGTAAATATTTTTCTCCCGGTAACGGATTTCCCTGTGCCATTTTTTATTCCCTCTTTCTGCCCCAGTTTTCTGATCACTCCCCTGATCTTTTCAAAGCCACATAATGTATATGTAACATTTTTGAGTTTTTCCACGGTAACTTTGCAACTCTTCTTTGTACAACTATACCAATTATATTCATTGGATTTTGTGTCATTTGCCAAATTCTTTCTTATAAATCATAGGAATTTAGCATATCCATGCCTTCTGCGATAAAATCACGCTGAAACTCCATGGTATTTTTCGGGCCTTTCACGATTGCATCGTATACCGCATCCATCAGATGTTCATTTTCTGCATCAAAATCATTGTCCCGTTCAACTTCTCTGGTATTGGCTTTTGCTGCCGCAACAATCTTATTTTTATCAAATACACTCTCCAGCTCTTCCTGCCGGGAAGCTCTCTGTGTATTCGGCTTATTCTGCTTTGGCGCTGCCTGTGCATTTGCCTCTTGCTTTTCATGCCATTGCTGCTTTGGCGATGTCTGCGGTTTGTAACTGCTTTCCGCTGTCTTTTTGCGCTGCACTGGCTGCGCTTTTGCAGGCTGCGGTGTACGCTTCGGTGGTTCTGTGCGGCGCTGCTGCGTTCTACCCTGTTTTCTGCCTTTTGCCACGCTGCTAATAATTCCAATCAGAATAATCACCCATACTAAAAATCCAGCCATATGTTCCCTCCCATTTCCCACTTTTCGTACAGTATAGCATATTTCCGGGAATCATGATATACTATTTTGACGGTTCGCCATCCTGAGATGCGTGAACCGTAACACAACTTGGAGGTTCTTATGTTTGCAAAACTACGAAATAATATCTCGCAGATGCAGATGATCGCCCTTGGTTTCTTTTGCATTGTCCTGATCGGTGCCCTTCTTCTCATGACACCGCTGGCAAGCCGCACCGGAACCTGGACAGATTTTCTGACTGCGCTTTTTACTTCTACCAGCGCCACCTGTGTAACAGGTCTGGTAGTTACAAATACTTATTTACACTGGTCTCTTTTTGGACAGATTGTCATTTTAGTTCTGATTCAGATCGGCGGCCTTGGATTCATCACCTTTGGCTTCGGATTTTCGCTTTTTCTGAGAAAAAAAATCACACTGCGTCAGCGCGGTCTGCTCAAAGAAAGTGTAAATGTACTGAACACCGGCGGTATTGTCCGGCTGGCCCGCCTAATCTTAAAAGGTACTTTATTATTTGAAGGTGTCGGCGCCCTTATCCTGACCATCTGTTTTTCACGGGATATGTCCTTTGGCCGGGCGCTTTACTACGGAATTTTCCATTCCATTTCCGCTTTTTGCAATGCGGGATTTGACCTGATGGGGGCATTTGGAATGTCATCCTTTACCGGATACAACACGAACTGGATTGTTTGTCTGACACTGATGGCTCTGATTTTAATCGGCGGAATCGGATTTTTTGTCTGGAGTGATTTAAAAGAACACAAACTTCATTTTCGCAAATATGCGCTTCATACAAAAATTGTGCTCATCACTTCACTCATTTTGACGGTCGGACCAACAATTCTATTCTTCCTTTTGGAGCGTCATGCACTATTTGCGGACATGAGCACTTCCCAGGCAGTTTTAAACGCACTGTTCTGTGCCGTCACACCACGAACTGCCGGATTTAATACCACAGACATTGCTTCCTTGAGCCAGAGCAGTCAGCTTCTGACCATTGTACTGATGTTTATCGGTGGCTGTCCGGGTTCCACTGCAGGCGGTGCTAAAGTCACCACCATTGCCGTCCTGCTGCTTTACCTGCGCTCAGTGCTCACCCGTACGGACGGTGTAAATATATTTAAACGCCGGTTAGAGGATGAAGCGGTATCCAAGGCTGCTGCTGTATTTACCACAAATATGCTGCTTGCGGTAGTTGCAACATTCCTGATTTCCATGCTGCAAAACCTTGACCTTACCGCCATTGTTTTTGATGTGGTATCGGCAGTCAGCACCGTTGGCATGAGCACCGGAATCACCTCGGATCTCGTTCCGGGAGCCAAAGTCATCCTTGTACTTCTGATGTACCTTGGCCGTGTCGGAAGTCTCTCTTTCGCCATGTCCTTTACAGATAAAAAACGTCTGGCACATGTACGTCAGCCAAAAGAACATATCAGTGTTGGTTAAACAGCGATACGCGGTCTGTTGACATACTTTGATTGTTCGGTATGCTCGTTGCATATGATAATTTGCATATGATAATTTGCATATGATAACGGCCTGCCATCAAATATTTGGTACTATTTATCTACTTATTTTTTGTGGAAAGGATTTTATTATGAAATCATTTTTAATTATCGGAATGGGACGTTTCGGCAGTCATCTGTGCCGAAATCTTGCCAAGCTCGGAAACGAAGTTATGATCGTTGATCAAAACGAAGAATTATTAGAACCGTTGCTTCCTTATGTTACAGATGCCAAAATCGGTGACTGCACCAAAGAAGAAGTGCTGAAAAGCCTCGGTGTCGGAAACTTCGATAAATGCTTTGTATGCGTCGGCACCAACTTCCAGAGCAGTCTGGAAATCACCTGTTTGTTAAAAGAACTTGGCGCAAAATACGTGGTCAGCAAGGCCACCAGAGATGTCCATGCAAAATTCTTACTGCGCAATGGTGCTGACAAGATTATTTATCCAGATCGAGATATTGCAGAAAAATGTGCGGTACAGTACAGCTCCGACAGTGTTTTTGACTACTTTGAGCTGAGTGAAGATTTCTCCATCTATGAACTTGCACCGTTGCCGGAATGGATTGGGAAAACAATTGTGGAAATGGATATTCGCAATAAATATCATACCAACATCGTTGCGATTCAGACAAAAGACGGTATTCAGGCGATGCCGCCGGCAAATTATTGTTTTAAAGAAGAAGAGCATTTGCTGGTGATTGGAAAAAATGAAGATATACGGAAACTGGTTCGAAAATATAACAATTAAATTCTTGTTTAGGGTGGCTTAAAATTTACTTTCTAGGTTTTAATAGGAACTCCGGGTATTTTGTCTCGGTCGCTAGCAATCGCTCCCTGAGAAAAAATACCAGGAGTT
>CAVAFS010000172.1:0-812 GCA_963587975.1 Bulleidia sp.
TCCTAACTCTTATCAATAACTCATTGATTTGGTTATGCTTATATTATAAGTTTCTCCTCTTCTGTCGTAAAACACTTATCCGTTTTGCAGTTCACAATCATTTTGTTGTGACTTGATATTGAAAATCTGTTTTACAACCACCATATTTGTATCTATAATAACTTTACAGACAATTTATTGTAGTTACCTTTCACACACCATTTATATCGCAAAAAGGAGATGTATCATGACACTTACGCAAATTCGATATTTTCTGACTGCAGCCAAATACCTGAATATTTCAAAAGCGGCAGAAACATTGTATGTGTCACAACAGGTGATCAGTAAACAGATTCAATTGCTGGAACAGGATTTAAACCTGCAATTATTTAAACGGGAAAAACAGCGGATTCACCTCACCAAAGGTGGAAAATTGCTCTATGATTTGTGTTGCAGACATGAAGAAGAATTTAATAACGCGCTCTCAGAAGCAGCCTTATTAAATCAGGGAAGACATACGATTCGTCTTGGTGTACTGGATATTCCAAATCTCATTGATCTGGTACTTCCCAAAATTGCGCTTTTGAACGAGCGGTTTCCAAATATATCCTGGGAATATTATCTTGGTGATTTTGCAACGATAGAACATGCAATGGAAGTAGCATCCATTGATCTTGCTGTTACTCTGTCAACAGAATTGCCGGAAAATCACCCGAAAGATCAGGTCTCATTACTTCGTGCCTTGCAGCTTGGAATTGTTGTCGGACCGAAAAGTCCTCTGTATCAGAAAGAAACTCTATCTATTTCAGATTTGAAATCGGAAACGTTTTATC
>CAVAFS010000172.1:822-2104 GCA_963587975.1 Bulleidia sp.
AAATTACATGGGTTTCTTCCGGAAAATATTCAATATTTTACAAACCTGAACAGCATGGAATTTGCCTTAATGACCGGAACTGGCATTACGATAGGTTATGATATTTTCTTTCGCGTTACTTCCAGTCAGTTGAAAATGTATCCTCTGGAGCCGAATCCGAATATGCAGAATGCGGAACTGGTTGTGGCATGGCGGTATCCAAATCTGGAACCGTATGCGCAGTTCTTTCTGGAAGTGTGAGATGGTTTCTTTTGTGGCTATACTTTAGGGTATAGAAAGTGGGAGTGCTTCATTTGTCTCCGCGGCTAACAATCGCCTGCTGAGAAAAATGAAGCACTCCCACTTAATTTACACACGCAACTACGATACACTTTTTCATTTATTGTTTCGCATACAATAGTACACTATCTGTAGTGTATTGGTATTTACTATCACTTTATATACGTAAATGGCGCGCCCGGGGATTTTTTCTTGGAAAGCGATTGTTAGCTGACAAGACAAAATCACCGAGTGCGCCTTCATATATTATATTAATTTTGTACAAACTATTTCAACAGATTTTCGCTTACGCGCTCCAGTTCTGCACGAATCTGAATATGCTGCGGACATGCTTCTTCGCATTTTCCACATTTCACACACTCGTTTGCACGTTTCAGTCCATGACCGCCTACCAGCCAGTTTTCCTGATGTACCGCCATATCTTTATCTCCGTACAAGGTCAGATAATTCATTGCTGTAAAGGAACCGGAAATACCGATCTGCATCGGACAGACTTTTGCACAGTAGTTACATGTTGTACATGGGATTAGCGGAATCTTATTCAGTTCTTCCTGTGCCTGCTTTAAGGTCTGCATCTGAGCATCGGTAAGTCCTTTAAAGTCTTTCATATAAGACAGGTTATCTTTCATCTGCTCTACATTGCTCATACCGGATAATACGGTGATCACACCTTCTAAGTTTGCTGCAAAACGAACAGCCCAGGATGCAACGGATGACTCTGGTTCTGCATCTTTTAATACTTTTACTACGGATTCCGGCGGAGTTGCCAGCATGCCGCCCTTTACAGGCTCCATGATAATCACTGGTTTACCATATTTTCTTGCTACTTCATAACAGCCTCTGGACTGAATGGCCGGATTTTCCCAGTCTGCATAATTGATCTGAAGCTGTACAAATTCCATTTCAGGATGCTCTTTTAAAATTGCTTCCAGTTCTTCCGGTGTGGAATGGAAGGAAAAACCTACGTGTTTGATCAGACCTGCTGCCTTTTTCTCAGCTACCC
>CAVAFS010000173.1:0-2916 GCA_963587975.1 Bulleidia sp.
GCCTCTTATGTGTGCAAATCTAAGATTTTTACTTGAATTTGTACACATAAGAAACTGTCTGCTTTCATATATATTAGTAATCTCATGTCCGAAGGAGAACCTATGAAAAAAGAAAAACGCTTCTCCATTTTGCTGCCAGTGGTCGTCTGCAGCATCCTTGCCATAACCATTTATTTTCAGATGACAACCGGAGTGATTTCCGTCAGCAATACCGTAAATGGAAAAGAACTTCCGATTTATTGTGTGGATACCGAAGAACCCAAAATTGCGATATCATTCGATGCGGCCTGGGGCAATGATGATACCGCACGTATCTTAGAAATTCTTGCAGAACATAATGTTCATGCGACGTTTTTCATGACGGGTGGATGGGTAGATTCTTACCCTGATGATGTGAAGGCAATTTATGAAGGCGGACACGACCTCGGTAATCACAGCCAAAATCATAAAAATATGAGTCAGCTATCCGATTCAGAAATTCGTGATGAGATCATGTCTGTACATGAAAAAGTGAAAGCTTTGACCGGGTATGATATGTTTCTTTTCCGGCCGCCTTACGGGGATTATGACAACGAAGTCATCACTGGTGTACTGTCCTGTGGGTATTATCCGATCCAGTGGTCCATTGACAGCCTCGACTGGAAAGACTACGGCGTGGATGATATCATTACCCGGGTCTGCGAAAATAAGCAGCTGACCGGCGGGGCAATCATTCTTTGTCATAATGGGGCAAAATATACGGCGGATGCGCTGGATACGCTGCTGACGCAGTTAGAAGAAAAGGGATTTCAATTTGTGCCGATTTCAGAATTGATCTATCGGGAGAATTATCATTTAGACGTGACCGGAAAGCAGATTTTGAATTAAATTTAGGTGTTGAATGAATACGAAATCGGAGACTCTTTCCTCAATCGCTAACCGTTCACTACCTTCATTTCGCTGCGGTTTCATCGCGCTCACTCCCACCTCTAATAAAAGCTGGTCGGTTCCCGTTCGCGCAAAACCTTGCGAAAATCAGTCGTTCACTGAATCGCTTATTGAGGAAAGAGTCTCCGATTTCTTCATTTACACACTATAACACTTATCTACATATACTTTTATTTCATTCTCAACATAAATAGCGCCCAAATTTATTTTTTCTTGAAGGGCGATTGTTAGCCCGAAAGACAAAATCAATGGGGTGCTTTCATTAAATAAATTTTTCAGCCGCAATATTCCACGTACTACCTTCGTCCAGTCCCTGTTCGGTGAGCCATTCGTCTTCGACTTCCAGCCGGCGTGTCTCACCATTTTCGTTTTCCAATATAACCAGGCATTTTAATTTTTCTCCCGGCAGACGTTCTTCACAGCCAAAGTCTGCCTCCGTAATCTGTTTGATTTTCCACATACAAATGCACTCCTTATTATTACCACTATAATCGTGTGCCACATTTCGGACAGAATACAAAATCTTCCGTTGTCTCATAACCGCAGTTCGGACAGCGTTTATACCCACCATAATGATAACCCGATCTGCCATTCCCCACTTTTTGCAGATGTTCCGGTAATATCCGCACATCTTCGCCACGCTCGATTCTTCGACCAATTTCTCTGTCCAGTTCATATAGTGTGTTACAGCAGCTGGTCTGCACATAATAATGTCTGTTCCATTTGAAACAAGGAATAAAAAACAGCGACAACACGGTGTATGTCATAAACACCTGAAACCGTCCATATCGTCCACACACTCCACAGATTTCTGTCTGATTATAATCCAGCTCTTTTCTTCCGTCTGTGATTCCCATCATGAAAAACATTTTATTTAACCTCTATTCTCATTTTTTCAACAATTTTGTGATCGTCCGTATCATCGTTCCCATATTCAACGGTTTCGTCAGATGTGCGTTCATGCCAGCCGCCTGGCTCTTTTTCTGATCCTCCACAAAAGCATTGGCTGTCAGTGCAATGATCGGTATCGTTTCAGCATCCGGCCGATCCAGTTTGCGAATAGCCTTTGACGCTTCCATTCCGTCCATAACCGGCATCATAATATCCATCAAAATGACATCAAAGCTTCCCTGCGGATGTGTGGAAAATACATCAACCGCTTCCTGTCCATTGTGCGCGCAGGTTACTTTTGCCCCCTGTTCACGCAGCAGTTCCGCAATAATTTCAATATTCAGGGCATTGTCCTCAACAAGTAAAATTTTTACACCCTGAATACCTGTCTGCGAATCAACTACAACATTCCCATTCACAGCTTCTTCTGACGCAATTTCAAAGGGCAGCGTTACACGGAAGGTAGAGCCTTCATTCACTTTACTGGTCACTTCTATGGTTCCACCCATTTTGTCTACCAGCGATTTCACGATGGACATGCCAAGTCCTGTTCCATGATAAACACTTCTTGCATCCACCTTTTCCTGTGCAAACGGGTCAAACAAATGTTTCAGAAACTCCGGCTTCATACCGATACCGGTATCCTGAATCGTGCAACTGTACCAGATCTGATTTCCTTCCTGTTTTTCTGTCTCCATCTTACAGGAAATCGTTCCACCCGCACGGTTGTATTTCACTGCATTATTTAAAATATTTACAAATATCTGACGGACATGTAACGGACTTCCATATACATATGGATGCGGAATATTCACACTGCACGTTTCATGAACCACCGTGATTCCCGCATCTTTTGCCTGAATTTCAGTCAGCGCAAGGATATCTCCCGCCAGATCACACAAGTTAAATGCTTCATGCGCAAATTCTACTTTATCATCTTCTAACTTGCTCATATTCAGAACATCGTTGATCAGAGAAAGCAGATGTTCCGCTGCCACCCTGGCATTCTTTCGATACTGCAACAATACCTTCTCATCCTGTAAATTTCCATCCTCCAGATCCAGATAACCAATAATTCCATTCAGCGGTGTTCGGATA
>CAVAFS010000173.1:2978-4883 GCA_963587975.1 Bulleidia sp.
GTTCAGATGTTGACGATAATTTTCTTCCACCACAAGGATAAGAAAGAAAACAATAAATGCTGCCAAAATGATAAAAATTGCCTTATAAGAAGCAATCTGACTTTGATTTGCCGCCTGCATACATACTGAATCCGGTGCAAAGATCAACAGTTCCCAGTCACTGTATTCAATTGGCGCATAGGACATATAGACAACTTCGTCTTTTACTTTCGAATGAAACGCTGCATTTCCGGAATTTCCAGCCTTATAATCAGCCCAAACCTCACTCCATTCAAATCCTCTGGCCGCTTTTACATTCTGTCCCTGCTCTTCATCATCAATATTTCCCAGTGCTCCTTTGTTCCAGGAATCCAGTAAAATATCCCCCGTACCGCGTTCAAACAAAATCATTTCCTGTTTCATACTGTCTGAATCCCCAAGAAATTCCTTCGCAAACGCCTTCAGATCAATAACAGAAGACAATATTCCCACCCACTGATCCGATGCATTAAAAATGCATTTGGACAGCATGATAATCTGGGTTGTCTGATCCTTCAATGCCGTTCTGCGCTCTGACACAGAAAAGCCTTTCTGGATACGATCTGTAAAAGAATATTGTTCTCCAAGTTCCATTATGATCCCATCATCTCGAATCACACGCTCATCCGGCAGACACACCTCCCAGTGTGCGTAATTCTGATTTGCACTGGAAGCATTCAATATTTTTACAATCTGTTCTTTATTCTGATCCGGATTCTCCAGTAAATTTTCCAGCAGATACTCGGCCGACTCCAGATGTTCCTGCTCATTTTGCATCTCATTCGTGATCATCTGTCCGATCTGTTCTCTGGAATCGTTCAGAATACTAAAACTCTGTTCCACTGCTATTTTCTGAACAAGAGCGGTATAACCTAAAAGGACACATGTAATCAGAGCAATCAGAACCACCGTCATCTTAATATAAAAATATTTTTTCTTATGTAGTCCTTTTTTCATGATTAGCCTCTCTTACATGTGTTCTTATTTTGTATTTTGTTGTAAATTTACTTTGTTTTCAACGATAGCAATTTCTGTAATCTGCAAACACCTCTCTGCTATCGTTTACACAAACGTGTGATTGTCTCCAATAACCGCTGTGAATCCAGTGGTTTCGTTAGATGTGCATTCATACCGGCATTTATTGCCTTTTCTCTATCTTCTTCAAATGCATTAGCAGTCATGGCAATGATCGGAATGTCCGCAGCATCCGGTCTCGTCATGCTGCGAATACAACGAGCTGTTTCCAGTCCATCCATCTCCGGCATCATAATATCCATCAGAATCGCATCATACTGTCCCGGCTCTGATTTAGCAAACACGTTTACCGCCTGTTTTCCATCGGAAACAGCTGTCCACTCTGCTCCGGCATTTTCCAGCATAAAGCCCACAATCTCCTGGTTCAGTGCATTATCTTCTGCCACAAGAATATGCAGATCTGTGAGATCACAACTGCCCATCCGTTCCTCATCCCGCTCTTTTTCTTTCCAGGATTTATTGATTTTAAATGGAAGAACTACCGTAAATGTCGTTCCTTCTCCAGGCACACTTTCTACCTGAATGGTTCCCTGCATAGCAGTAACAAGTGCATCTACGATCGACATTCCAAGGCCTGTTCCCTGATACTTAGTCCTTGCATTATCCTGTTCCTGTGTAAACGGCTTGTACAACTGTCTTTCCAGGAATTCCCGACTCATACCGACTCCGGTATCTGCCACCTTAAATTCAAAGGATGCATACTCCGGTTCTTCGCAATTCAGTTCCCGAATATTGACATCAATACTTCCATTTGCCTTATTATAACGCAAGGCATTGCTGATCAAATTCAGTAAAATTCTGCGCAGATGTGCCGGGCTTCCAAGCAAATGCTTATGTGTCACATCATCTGCA
>CAVAFS010000173.1:4893-12857 GCA_963587975.1 Bulleidia sp.
GTTTTCGTTCCTGCGCCTGCACATCCACGATCGCATGGATTTTCTGCACTTCTTCTTCCAGATTGATTGGAATTTCTTCCAGTTGAATTCCTTCATTTCCGAGCTTACTCATATCCAGAACATCATTAATCAGTGAAAGCAAGTGCTGTGTGGAATGATCAATATTTACCAAACACCTGTCAAAGGATTCCGCATTTCCTCTGTCATGCTTCATGATCTCAACCATACCCATAATGCCATTGATCGGCGTACGGATATCATGAGACATATGCGAAAGGAATTCGCTTTTTGCTTTATTTGCCTGTTCCGTTTCTTCCTTCGACTTCTGCAGCTGTTCCTGATAATCCAAAAGCGTACCAATATATTTTTCCTGTCTTCGGTAATTCATGCGAAAGCCTGCTACAAGACAGATTAAAAGCAACACACTCAAAATATATGTTACATAAAATATCTGGTTCTCACTTACAACATATTCAAAGGATCTGTTTTTTGTAAATTCTGTAATCCATTTATCCTGCAGACGTCCAATCGTTCCATCCAGAGACATTTCCTGTAAAACAGTATTCAGCTGATCTCGCAAAGCCTCGTTATCATCCCGAACTGCCAACGCCGGATAGCTTTTAGATATAACAAGACTTGGTTTTAACTGAAATCCGTTTTTCTCAATGATCTTGCTGGCCACAGCACCATGGCAGATGCCATAATCCACGTCACCTTTTTCCACCGCTTCCAGAATCTCTGTATTCGTTGAATACTCCACATATTCACATTGCAGGTCATACGTCGTTTCGATAACAGACCGCGCCATCAACGCAACTTTCTTTCCAGCCAGAGCTGCCGCACTGTCAATCTTGGTTTTACCGTACACTTTCAATTTATCTGAGCATACTGGAATCGTTCGAAGTGTTCCGGCCATGTTCGAAAAAATCTCCAGTCCCAACAATACATCCGCATCGCCGTTGATCAGATTTTCTCTGCTGCTGATCCAGTCTGCCGTAATGAATTCCGGCCGCATTCCAATTCGATTTGCCGTTTCTGTCATCAGTTCAATATAGAGCCCTGACAACTCCCCATCTTCATTATAATAAGAGTTCGGGCAAAAATCATAATCCGTCGCGATCCGTAAAACCGGTGCATCCGACGGTGCCGTCACCTCAGTTTCCATTACAGGATCCGACGAAAACAGCCCCATCTGAATAGCCGTAAAGAAAACCGGCACTGTAACCCCCGCAATTACCAGCAGTATCAGTATCCAATCTATTATTTTTTCTGCTGTTTTTCTCATTGTATCTCCCTATATACTTTCTTATTCATATAATTAATAAAAACGTCATTTATTACTTATAAGTATAATCTTTTTCTGAAAGAGTGTCTATGGGAAAATACTGTCAACGGCAACAATTTGTATATGCTCACGTGCCCTATCAGGCTCAGCCTATTTATTCTGTCTCTTTTATTCTATTTTTACATATTATGTTTCTGAATATATGCTAACAATCCCTGGCAGCCTTCCAGCACGTCATCGTAAGTCTCATCAAAATTTCCCGTGTACCATGGATCTGCAATGTCACCTTTTCGATCTGTGAAATCCAGTAAAAGATGTACTTTATGATCCGGATCACCATGTACAAACCGCTCCATATTGCGCAGGTTATACTGCTCCATCGCAATAATGTAATCATAGTATCGATAGTCTGCACTGGTCATCTGCACAGCATATTTGCCATCTACAGAAATACCGTATTGCTTCAATTTATTGCGGGTTCCGCGGTGTACCGGGTTGCCGATTTCTTCTCTGCTGGTTGCTGCAGAGGCGATTTCAAACTGGTCTGCGAGACCGGATTTTTTTACTAAGTCTTTCATTACAAATTCGGCCATGGGTGAACGGCAGATGTTGCCGTGGCAGATGAATAAAACTCTAATCATAAATTTCTCCTATCATAAAAAGCCGAGAAATGCCGTGTTTTGGTGCATTTTGCCGACTTGTTTCTTCTAATATAAAAGTTACATTTTAAGTGCCGATTTTGCAAAATATGACAAAACGGTGCAATTCACACCCCTCATTCGTAGTAAAATCGTAGTCAAAATTTTCGGGATTACTACTCTGGATTTTGCACCCCCTTTGGAGTATTTCTAAACCGAGGGGTGCATCGTTAAAAGGTATATTTTTCCTATTTCACGGACGTTAAAATTCCATCAAGGAATTTGATTTCATTACATCGCATCTGCTCTGTGAAAGCACTATATACATCTATCCCGATCGGAATCTGAAATCCATGCTTGATGAGACAAATATCCTCTCGTGCCTCTACATTCTTCTCATAAGTCGAACCACGATTGAGCCACATAATAGCATCTTCTTCCTCTCCCATTTCAGGATAAAAATAAAATCCCTTCTTGGCATCAAATCGGAACATATATGCCAATACCTGCAGATAGTCCTTGTTTCCAATATTATCAATCGGTTTGTACTTCGCATCTGCAATCACTCGTGCCTCTGAGTCTCTGCTGATGAAGTCTGGGTAGATAAGCCCGCGATTATGGTCAAACAAACGCTGAGAACCTTTTGTAGCTTTGTTCATCGGATGATAGAAAATCTCGTCCACAATCGAATTCATATACTCTTCCCAGAGCCATGCGCCATCAAAGAGCAATCCATATACCTTCTTGCTTCCCATTCCAATCTGATGTTTCTGATGCTGTAAGATAAGTAGACACAAGTTCTGCAGTTCACGATATTCTCGGTAATATGCGTGTCTAATGGTATTGGTCTTATTTGCATCGATAATCTTCTGTCGGTTACACATCTCGTAGTTAGGAGTGGCCGCTACAACATCCTTCACCTCATCCTTAGCCTGTGCAAGCAGTTTATGTCCGTATGGCTTATGTTTGATAAACTCCACTGTATGACGGATTAATTCCATCAAATCATTATCAAAGGAATGCTCCCTCTGCGAATATGCTACATTACCAACAAACGGTGTATTCTTAACAATGTGTCTCGCTATATCTATCGTTCCCTTAACATTGCTGTCATTGTATGTTTTTCTCACATAAGTCTTAAAGACACCCTTACGCATGGCACTCTTTAAGTAATGCGGGAAGATAAAAACAAGCAGATTGAAAACACGATCATCATTGTTCGCATCTGTTTCCAAATCCACAATATTCGGGACATCAAATACTCTCTCAAGCAAATATTGAAACAGGAAATCCTGCCCGTTACCACTAAATCTTGATTCAACTATGAGTTTCTCATCTCCAAGTCCCATGAAGCCCATGATGTTGCTCGATAAATAATAATTGTTTACACTCTGTAAAATCATCTGGTCTTTTGTGATATCATCTGCATCTCTAAGAATTTCCGGGAATACAAATATCCCTTCATTCTCCAACTGCTCCAAAGTTTTATCTGCAATTTTGCTTGTCAGAAGTGATATGCCAGACAATGACTCCTTATGTATTCTCGAATTATCTTTTATTTTAATTCGGCTCATCTACATCAACTCCATCCGACTTCCCTTGGTTATATGCTTTCTTAAATCGCTCCATAATACCTTCTTCATCATACATACCATTTATGTATTCCTGTAACAACGGATGTAGGTAATCTGACCATAACTGGTCAAAGTCAATATTCTTCAGCTTCAAGAAATAGGATGCACCAATCTGATAGTTTTCATTCAGACCTTCTGTTGCTGCAATTTCCACATTCAAAGCTGACATTCTGGCAATTGCCTCAGCCTCTTTCTCTTCGTTGTTCAAGTTAGCAAGCATCTCAAGGCGCTCATCTGCACGAAGCTCCACAAAACGGAATCTTCGTCTCATAGCGAAATCAAAGCTGTCTACAGATCTGTCAATATCATTCATCGTACCAATGATATAAACATTGTCTGGGATATAGAATTTTTCATTGCTATCAGCATGAAGGTTTGCATACTGGGTGGAAACCTCTCCTGCCACACCTCTGTATCCTGGATCAACAGCAAAGAACAACTCTCCGAAAATCTTAGATATCTCACCACGATTTATCTCATCAATGATGAATACATATTTCTTCAACTCTTCCTGTCTTATAATCTTTGCAGCCTTTTTCTTTTTCTGAATCTCGTTAAAAATAACAAGATTATAGGAATATCTCTGCTGTGTAAAATTGATATTAAAAAATTCCGTAATATCTTTTAATTTGTTAAATTCTCTTCCAGACTCTAACATCTGTCTAATTTCAGAAATATTCAATCGGATACTGTTGATGGATGCATTTTGTGGTATTGAAAGATAAATATACTCATCATCGACATCTGTGATTGTAAATTCTGTACCCTTTTTGGTCTTGAATGTGTTATTTCCTGTGTCCACATCATCAAAGAACTCTTTCATTGCTTCTTGAACAGATAATTCATTTGCAATGATCTCTGTGGATTTTTTGGAATTTTCATAGTTTTTTCTAGCCTTATCCACAAATTTCTTAAACACGCCATCCTGCAATTCAAAACCCATAGAACCATCTTCATTCGTCTTTGGCCGGAGTCCTTCTACGAAATCCGAATAGTCATAACTTGGGTGAAATTGGACAAACTCTACCTGTTGCTTTTGCTCATCTGTGAGCATCGTATAATCATCAAAATAGCCATTGCTAATAATGTCAGTGGCAATTTCTTTTGCAAGATAAGTCTTTCCAGTTCCTGGAGCGCCTCGGAATATAATGTTCTTAGATTCCACAAGCATAGTAGAATATGGATTCAGATAGCCATTAAATTCTGCTGGTTTTACTTCCTCTACAACTGCTGCCTCTTCCTCTGCATTTTCCTTCTCGTCCTTCTCACGATAAATCAATTTGAAGGAATCTCCCGGATTACCGAAACGTGTCAAACACTCCTGAACAAATCTAAGAGTTGTAAAGATATTCCATGAATAAATTACAAACTGTCTGTCATCATCATAATCATACGACATTGTATTGAACGGATTTATATTGTGTGCTTTTGCTTCGTCCTTGCTGTAATAAATTCCACGAATCATTTCCTTATCTGGAGCGTATTGACAAATTGGAAACTGTTCTTTTTCTTCTACTGGCAAGGCTGCAATCTGTTTTTCATAAATTTGAAACGCAATACGTGGTAAAGTTTGGTTTGTATTCCGTCTCTCGCCTTTCCCATAATTTCTTTTGATAACAGTTCCATCGACAGCAACAAATGATGCATCCAAAGGCTTGAACACATCTCCTGCACTAATATTATCCATAGTGAATGAATCATCAGTAGAAGTAACAGACTCTGATGTTATAGTAATCTCGTATTTTGTCTGCTTAATCTGAATCTCATATCCTTTTGCAGTAAGATAGTTTTTTGCTTCGACAGCATTATATCCAGATACATCTATCTCTGCACCATTCTGCAAATGATTTGCTACTGCGATGACATACTTTGGTGGATAGGTATTACCGTTTTCCCATACTAGCTCATACTTGGTACTCGTATTGTGCCAAGGAACTCCATTCTCATCAATATATTTAATAGCCTCTGCTATAAATTGTCCGTCAACTTTTGGGACTGCCATGATAAGCACCTCCATTTTAATGAATACATAAAATTCATTATATCACTAAACAGGTGTTTTGACACCCACAATCGTTAAGTGGCGATAACACAAAAAGGCACCCAGGCATTTCTGCCTAAGTGCTAATTTTATAACTCACTACACTACTTTGAACATATTCTGTTTTAATGGTCTATCATCCTTATCTGAAAGTCCCATCTCTTTTCTAGCATCTTCCATACTCTGCATCTTGTGAAGTTCCTTCTCCGCATCTTCAAGTCCAACATGGGTATAGACATTCAAAGTTACTGCTATGTCCGAATGTCCCATCAAATATTGAAGAGTCTTCGGATTTATTCCCGATTTTGCCATATTCGAGCAGTAGGTATGGCGGCACACATGAGGGGTTATCTTAGGCATCTGCACCTTGTAAATCTCATTGTACCTGCCAAGCATACTCCTAAATCGGTGTTCCCAATGCATAGCCACAAGGGGCATTCCGTTCTTGTCAAGGAATAAAAATCCACTGTAGCCTTGCACCACCTTCTCCACCTTGTACTTAGGTCTATCATCAATTATTGAGCGAAACATATCTGCTACTTCCTGGCTTATCGGCAACACCCTTGTTCCAGCTGTGGTCTTAGTGTCTTGAATGATATATTCCATTGCCGAAGTCCTAAGTAACTGATGGTCGATATTTACTGTATTATTCTTAAGGTCGATGTCCTTTAAGGTCAATCCACAGAATTCTGAAATTCGCATTCCTGTATGGAAAAGGATGTAGACAACCTCATAATATTTGCAGTATAAAAGATCGTCATGTACAAACCTTAAAAACTTTCTCATCTGATCTTTGGTAATTGCCTCTCTTGTGACCGAGTCATTAACCAGAACTGTTGCAAGTTCAAATCCGAATGGATTCTTGATGAGAACATCGTCATCCACTGCCATTTGGAAAGCAGGTCTAAGCACCCCTCGAATGGTATGGATAGAACTGTAACTCTTGCCATCCTCCTGCTGCAGCTTGATTAAGAACAGCTTTGCATCTGATACTCGAATGGTCACCTCCGCCAGAAAGGTAAGATGGTGATAGAATATAAATAGTACAAGTCAAAATGAGAAGTTCCAAAAATATATAAGCATGGTACAATAGAAACATGCTGAAGGAGGATCTCATTATGGCAAAGCAACATGACAAGCAGTTTAAACTTGATGCTGTTCAGTACTACCAGGATCATAAGGAATTAGGAGTACGTGGATGTGCAGAAAATCTCGGAATTGGATACAGCACATTAACAAAGTGGCTGAAGGATTTCCGGGAATCTGGTGATATCCCTGTCCGCGGATCTGGTAATTATGCATCCGATGAGCAGAAAGAAATCGCCCGGCTCAAACGCGAATTACGTGATGCCAAAGATGCACTTGATGTATTAAAAAAAGCAATCAACATTCTGGGAAAATGACAGAAGTCATTTATCTCGAAGTATCTGAGAAGACGGAAGCTGCCAAAAAGGCTGGACGCCGGGTTTCCGTCTCCGGAATGTTGAAATTTTTAGGTGTCTCACGTTCAGGATATCATGCATGGCTCCACCGCGTGCCTTCTGATACCGAAAAACGCCGTGAAGTTGTAAAAGCAAAAATACAGGATATTTATGATGATTCCAAGCAGAACTACGGTGCTCCCAAAATTACTGTAGAACTGCGTAAAAATGGTGAAATAATTTCGGAAAGAACTGTTGGTACATATATGCGCCAAATGGGAATCCGTGCCCAGTGGAGCAAGCCATGGACAATCACCACAAAAGATTCTGATTTCAGCACTGAATTACAAAATATCCTTGATGAACAGTTTAATCCTGACCGCCCGAATGCCGTCTGGTGTTCGGATATCACCTATATCTGGACGATAGATGGATTTGTCTATCTGACCAGCATTATGGATTTATTTTCCAGAAAAATCATTGCATGGACACTTTCAGAAACACTGGAGGTATCCTGTGTAATTGATACTATAAATAAAGCTAAAGCCCGCCGAAATATCGATCAGCCACTTATTATTCATTCTGATCGTGGCAGCCAGTACGTTGCAAAAGAATATATAAAAGCAACAGAACATATGAAACGTAGTTATTCAAAGAAAGCATTTCCATGGGATAACGCATGCATTGAATCGTTTCATTCTATTATCAAACGTGAATGGCTCAACCGTTTCAAAATCCGCGATTACAAGCAGGCATACCGGCTGATTTTCGAATATCTGGAAGCTTTTTACAATACAAAACGAATTCATAGCCATTGCAACTATATGTCACCAGATGAATTTGAACGAGTATATGAAAGAACACATACGGAGGCGGAACTTCTAGCAAGTTAAAATGGGGAGAAATTTCTCATTTTAACTTGTACTAAATCTTGACATAGGACCA
>CAVAFS010000174.1:0-6660 GCA_963587975.1 Bulleidia sp.
GCTTTTATCGGAGTTGGAAGTGAGCGCGATAAAACCGAAGCAAAACGAGGGCAGTAAACGTCTAGCGAGTGAGGAACCTTTCTCTGATTTTTTTCACATATTAAAGTTTAGCCATTACTCCTGACCCTGTTTGATTTCGCCACGTTCGCACCGATTTCCCCAGGAATCAATGAGTTCCCCGTCGCGGTAAACGCAGATGATCTCACAGTGGTTTGCACAATTCGGACAAACAACTTCCCGTGTCACAAATTCCATATCTGCCACATCAAAGCTGAACGGCTTCTCAATGCCGCATCCCAGTGCAAGGATCGCAGCACCATAACATCCCATCAGATGTCCGTTTTCGTCTACAATGATCTCTTCTCCCAGAGAGTCTGCAAAGGCTTTTACAACACCTTCATTTTTACTTACCCCACCTTGGAATACGATCGGCGGAAGGATTTTCTTACCTTTTCCGATGTTATTTAAGTAGTTATTTGCAACGGCATTACACAGACCGGCAATGATATCTTCTTTTTTATGTCCCATCTGGATTTTGTGAACCAGATCGGACTCTGCGAATACGGTACAGCGGGCTGCGATCGGAGTCGGATTTTTACTTCCGAGAGCGATTTTGCCGAATTCTTCTACTTCCACACCGAGACGGCGCGCCTGGCTGGAGAGGAAAGAACCGGTTCCGGCGGCACACAGGGTATTCATGGCGTAATCCACAGCGACACCGTTTTCCACACAGATGATCTTGGAATCCTGTCCACCGATCTCAAGGATGGTGCGGACATCCGGATGCAGGGTTGTAGTTCCGACCGCGTGGGCGGTGATCTCATTTTTTACAATGCTGGCGTTGCACATGGCGCCGACAAGTTTACGGGCACTTCCGGTTGTTCCGGCGGCAACGACTTTATATTCATTCTGATCAATTTTTTCTCCAAGGGCGGCGATAACTTTTTTGGCAGCGCCCATCGGATTTCCCTCGGTCCAGAGATAGATTCCGGCGAGGATGTTTTTTTCTTCATCGATAATGACACCTTTAGTGGAAATAGATCCGATGTCAATTCCTAAATATGCTTTTTTCAAGATTCTGTTACTTCCTTTCTCATGGCGATCATATCATAAAATGCTTCCAGTCGGGTCTCGATACCGGTATCACTGGTCTGAGTGTCATAGTTTAAGTACAGCACCGGAATTTTGTAGTCGGAGCTGATGTTGTGGAGTACCGGAACTGCATCCATTTCCGGTGTACAGCCGAAGGATTTTACATGAACCAGTCCGTCAAAGCCTTTCTCGGCATAATGTTCTGCCAGGGCGATGGTGGAGATACTGGAACTTCCCATGTCAAATTTGGTGTATTTGCTGGAAAGCTTTTTCTGGATATTGACCCAGAGGGAAGATGGGAATTTATACAGGTCGTAGGTGAGGTAGCCTTTCAGTTTTTTCAGGGTTCCTTCATCCGGACAGAGCAGCACACTGTTGGACAGGTTCATCCAGCGATGTACTTCCGCACCCATCTGTGCGATTTTTTTCTCGATTTCATGGTTGGAATAAGGATCCATGATGGTGAAATATTCACCGACCACACCGACACGCAGCGGATGCTCCGGTTTGTTTTTCGGAATGGCATCAAAATCTGCGATGGTCTGTTTGTAAATGCGGTTGACGTCCTTTAATCCTTTTGCTTTGCGAAGCTGTGCCAGAAAACGGTTGTATACTTTATCGTAAGCGCCTTTTTCAATCTCAAAGCCCATGTTCTGACGGTAGTTGTCTTCAACCTTGTCGATGACGGTGATCATTCTGGCTGTGGCAGGCAGCACTTTTACCATCTGAAGCATGGATGCATTCGGGGCAAACTGCTTCATGCCCTTTAACATGCCGATGAGGTTTTTGTAGCGGAAGAGGGTTAGGTTGAACATGTCAAAATCATAGCCCATATCCTTTAAAATCTGTTCGTGAAGTTCTCCGTAGTAGCCCAGACGACAGGTCCCGCCGGTCTGGATCAGGACGTTGGCACCCTGCTCTAAGGCTTCAATGTAACAGCCCATCATACATTTAAACGGTGCACAGACGAAGTCCGGGCTGTATTTTGCACCAAGTTCGATGGTTCGTTTTGTCATGGCAGGCGGGGCCAGATATTCCAGATGCAGACCGTTGTTTACAAAGTACTGGATCGGAATGTCATAGTTTCCAAGCTGCGGGTAACAGAGTTTATATTTCTTTTCCGGCATTACAGACGTGCCTCCTTTCGGAAACGGATAATATCAATAAAGCTTTCCAGACGTGTCTCGATACCGGCGTTTCCGTCCTGGCTGTCAAGCAGCAGGTTCAGGATCGGGCGGTCTTTGATCCGTCGGATGATCATCTCGTTGACCATGGAATCAGGTCCGCACGGGAAGGCGGTAAGCAGGATAATACCATCCACATCGTTGTGATATTTGGAAATCGATCCAAGCAGTTCGCGGTTCATGATCCACGGAACGGCTTTGCAGATATTTAAGGAATCTGTCTGTGCCTGCTTTAAGTCTACGGCATCGGAACAGATTGGAACGGCATCCAGCTGTTCGATTCCTTTCATGATCGGTTTTCCGATATATTCATCATAGAGGTTGTAGCTATGTCCGACCACAAGAATTTTAATGCGGTCGTCATGCAGTTTTGCTTCTTCTTCCTGAATGTGTTTCTCATGAGCTTCCTGCCATGCGGCATAAGCTTTCTGATAAGCTTCTTTTGCCTGGCTTTCGGAAGCACCGAGGGAAACTGCCAGCATCACGTAAGCCTGCTCCTCCGGACATTTCTGCTGAAGGTCCACGTTGCAGGTGATAAAGTTAATATCATGATCGCGGAAGGTGTTTGCAGCCATGTCATACAGCGCTTCAAAACGGGAGCACATCACACCGTCTGCACCGTAGTTTGCGATACGCGGAACAAAGACTGCGTCACATTTTCCCTCCAGAGCAGAGACATGACCGAAAAATAATTTGCTGGAGAGGCAGTTTTCGTCGATGGCGTAGTGGCTGCCTGCATCCATAAGTGTTTTATTTGTGTGTGGGCTTGCGATTACCTCGTGACCAAGTCCCCGGAAAAAAGTTTCCCAGAGAACATGGTAGCGATAATAAAGTAAAGCCCGTGGTATTCCGATTTTCATATGTTATATACATCCATTCTTTTTAAAATAATTCAGATAAGCGGTAAACAGCTTCTCATCCACCGGAGGGCAGCTGATGCCGGACTGATTCAGCAGCACATTTGCTTTTGTGCAGTCATAAATCGTATCTTTTCCCACAAAGTGGCGCAGAACACCAGGGTTTGCATCGGTGCCGCTCTCAAACAGGCAGGCCAGTAAGGTCAGGGCATTTTCTGATGCGGTTGCCTGTTTCAGTTTGCTCTTCCATGCACCGAAAGGAATGTAGCGCACCGGATAACCGTTTGCGCGGATATAAGAGATCGCTTTTTTCACCGGAACCGGTTCCGGATTGACCAGATTGAAGGCCTGATCCATGGCTTCTGGTTTGCGGGAGATGTAGCAGATCGCATCTGCGACAAAATCCACCGGTGTCATATGCATGCAGTAGCTTGTGCGCGGAATGGCCTGCATCTGAATGGTTCCGACGATCATACGGCTGACCATATCGTCCATTTCCCAGATGCCGTTGGAAGCGCCGGTGATATCGCCAGGACGATAGATCACAGTATGCAGCCCGCGTTTCTGCGCGATGCCTACCAGTTTCTCAGATACCCATTTTGTCTCGGAATAAGCAAGGGAGAAGCCGTGTGCGGTATTCAGCGGATCATTTTCGTAGACCCGTTTACCCTTGTTGTTCGGGGTGTCATAGACACTGTAGGAAGATACATAGTGGTAATATTTAGGTTTGCCGGCGCAGGCAAGCCGCAGCGTTTCCACGGTTCCGTGTACGTTGGTCTCTTTCAGGAACTCGTATGGGAAAATGAAGTTCAGCAGGGCACCGTTATGATAGATGACCTGGATCTTTTCTGCCAGTTTCTGCCACAGTTCTTCGGAAAGACCGAATTTTTCTGTGGAGAGATCGCCGATGACCGGATGCAAAAATGTACGGTAGTCATCGTTCCAGCATTCATAATGTTTCATGTTGTTGCTCAGTCGTTCCAGACCTGCTTCTTCGGAGTCGGCACGTACCAGGCAATACAGGTTCAGACCGTCCTTCGGATACTGTGTCAGAATCGCACGGATCAGCTGTGCACCAAGGAATCCGGTGGCACCGGTCAGCAGAATGTTTCTGCAGTCCTGCGGAGCAGTATCATAACTGCCTGTCGGGGCAATGGACGGATCAAGGTTACATTCCTGTTCCAGATCGACAGCCTTGGACGCACCTTTTCCACCGGTGAGCACCCGGCGGACATAGTTGGACACACCGGAGACGGAGGAGTCTAAAAGTACTTCTCTCAGATCCAGTTTGACATGAAAACGCTCTTCAATTTTGCTGACCAGTTCAAATCCCATCAGGGAATCACCGCCAAGCTCCAGGAAAGAGTCGGTAAGGCTGTACTGCTCAATATCCAATACTTTTTCAAATACAGATTTTACCTGAAGCAGGATTTCATCCGCTTTGTCGATGGATTTATCGATGATCGTCGCTTCACTGCTGCCGGTACGGTAGGCATGACTGCTGTGCAGGATTTGTAATTTGCCCTGCTGATAAAGTTCCCTTGCTTTCAACATCTGTAACTTACTGTTGTCTGTACGCGGGATCGCGCCTCTCGGCACAAAAATAATATCGTAGAAGGAAAAACCAAAGCGCTCGGATACGGCTGCATTGATCTGTCCCACCCGTTTGGTAAAATCTTCTTCCGGTTTGGATTCAACCACGGCGATGACATGCTCTTTTTCGCCGTCATTTGTGGAGAAAAATCCGAAAGCAGTAGTAGTCAGAGCCGGTACTTTCTGCATGATCAGTGCCTGCAGATCACTCGGAAAAATGTTGTGTCCGTTGATGATCAGCATTTCCTTGATACGGCCGGTAATGTAAAGGTGGCCTTCGTACAAAAAGCCAAGGTCACCGGTTTTATAGAAGTTGCGGTCGTAACCTTCCAGACGTACACGGAAGTTGGCATTTTCCTTTAAATTGCCCCAGTAGCCGTTGGCCACGCTGTCACCTGAGAGAAAGATTTCACCAATGTGCAGATCCGGATACGGTTTCTTCGTTTTCGGATTGGCAATGACCACGGTGAGGTCTTTGACCGGTTTACCGACGCTGACAATGTCTTTGACCTGCTGGCCTTCTTTTTCTTCTGTCACCAGAACCGCACGGTTTTTCTGATAAGCTTCATAGTCGAGCTTTAAGGTGCGGTAGTCCTGGCTGGCAAAGGTAGCCAGGCAGACATTTTCGGCCAGTCCGTAGCCCGGTGCCATGGCATTCGGGGAAAGCTGAAACATTTCAGCGAATTTTTCCACGGTTTTGGCACTGATAAATTCCGAACCGTTCATAAAATGCGTTACCTGAGTCAGCGGATATTTTGCTGCCTCTTCCGGCGTAAAAATACGAGTACATGCGTCAAATGCAGAACCCGGTCCGACGGTTAAGGTAAGGTTGAAGTTATGCAGCATTTTTATCCACAGTTTTGGATTCTCCAGAAACTGTGTGGTGGATAAAAAGTATGCACAGGCATCTGTCGTACAGAGCGGCATACAGATCGTGACAACCAGTCCGAGATTGTGGAAAAACGGAACCCAGGTGCCCAGGGTGCCATGGTTAAAATCATAACAGGCCTGGCACTGCTCCAGATTTTTCATCAATGCTTTCCAGGTGACGCGCACGCCCTTCGGTGCACTGGTGGAACCGGATGTGTACTGCAAGTAAACCAGACGGTTTTCCGTGGCTTCCGCGATGACGTCTTTTCGTTTGTACGGGGTCAGACGGTCGGTGTAGATACGTTTCAGCCGGATCACACTGGTAAAGGCCTCGCGGATCAGACGGCCGGTGAGACTGACACCGGATTCCTGCTCCAGGGCATAGTTGGAGATCAGTGCTTTCGGCTGACAGGATTTCAGTACGGAGATAAAACGGGCAATCTTGCCTTCATCCAGTGGCGGCGGAATGACGGTGAAAGTGACACCTGCCATCATACAGCCGAGGATCGCGTAGGTTGTGCCGTAATCCTGCATACTGAAAATGACTGCCCGGTCGCCCGGACGCAGTCCTTTCTTGCGGAGTGCATAAGCAATCTCCAGAGATTTATGATAGAGGGAGCGCATGGTGATATCCTGCATCTCCCAGTCGCCGTTTTTGTATTCCAGAAAACGGTAGATGACACGTTCCGGAGACTTTTCAGTCTGGGCGGAAAGAATGTCAATGAGTGAGGTTATTTTTTTCATGATCGATTCTTTTATCTCCTCTGTTCTTTCTGATTATATACAGAAACTTTTACTTATTAATAATAGTGCATTCCCCTATGCTTCGCAAGTTAAATAAGTATAAAATATTTGTGCCCTTGACATTCTTTCCTGATTCGCTTAGAATAACGGTTGATTAAAGTTTTTCAATGAAAAACATATTAAGAAATCGGCTGTGACAGGAAATAGTACAGATGGGAAATTCTACAGAGAGAGGATGTACATGGATTCATGTATGCTGCGACATCCTTGTTTGGAACATTTGGAACCGGCCCTTGAGCCCCATGCGATGAGTATGGCGT
>CAVAFS010000175.1:0-9817 GCA_963587975.1 Bulleidia sp.
GAGAGAACCTGTCCTGCCTCAAAATCTGTTACGATGATGCGGATCAGCTCTGCTGCACGGTTCATCATATCTGCATCTGTACCACAGATAGATACGGAACCGTCATCTGTAATGTCGATCTTCACGCCAGTCTGCTCGATGATTGCGTTGATGGTCTTTCCTCTCTGACCAACAACATCACCGATCTTCTGCGGATCGATCTGCATAGAGATAATCTTCGGTGCATATTTTCCAACCTGTGCTCTCGGCTCAGCGATAGCCGGTTTCATAACTTCATCCAGAATGTACAGTCTTGCTTCACGTGTTCTTGCGATAGCTTCCTCTACGATTGGTCTTGTCAGTCCGTGGATCTTGATATCCATCTGGATTGCTGTGATACCATCATGTGTTCCGGCTACCTTAAAGTCCATATCGCCAAAGAAGTCTTCCAGACCCTGAATATCTGTCAGAACGATGTAATCATCATCTGTCTCGCCTGTTACCAGACCACAGGAAATACCTGCAACCGGTTTCTTGATCGGTACACCTGCTGCCATCAGAGACATGGTAGATGCACAGATACTTGCCTGAGAAGTAGATCCGTTGGACTCAAATGTCTCAGATACAGTACGGATTGCATATGGGAACTCTTCCTCGCTCGGAAGTACCGGTACTAATGCTTTCTCAGCTAATGCTCCGTGTCCGATTTCACGACGTCCCGGTCCTCTGGACGGTTTTGTCTCGCCTACAGAGTAGGATGGGAAGTTGTAATGATGCATGTAACGTTTGCTTGTAATATTCTCATCCAGTCCGTCTACTTTCTGAACTTCAGATAACGGAGCCAGAGTGGTGATTGTACAGATCTGTGTCTGTCCACGGGTAAACATAGCAGAACCGTGAACTCTCGGGATCAGGTCAACTTCTGCTGCCAGCGGACGGATCTGTGTGATGGCACGGCCATCCGGACGTTTGTGGTCTTTTAAGATCATCTTATGAACGGTCTTTTTCTGGTACTGGTATACTGCCTCGCCAAGAACTGCAAGCCACTCTTCGTTCTCTGCAAATGCCTCTTCCAGTTTCTCTGTGATGGCACGGATATTCTCCTCACGAACCTGTTTTACATCAGTAAATACAGCTTCTTCCATCTCTTCCGGTGTTACGATCTCGCGCATTGCTGCGAACATTTCTTCCGGAACTGCACAGCTTGTATACTCATGTTTTGGTTTGCCGATCTCAGCAACCATATTGTTGATGAATTCAATGATTGTCTGGTTGATCTCATGAGCCATGTAAATAGCTTCGATCATTTTCTCTTCTTTGATCTCGTTTGCGCCTGCCTCGATCATGATTACTTTCTCAGAAGTAGATGCAACGGTCAGCTGAAGGTCTCCGTTATCCCAGTCTGCCTGAGACGGGTTTACAACGAATTCGCCGTTTACCATACCGATCTGTGTGGTTGCACACGGTCCGCAGAACGGAATATCGGAAATGCTTGTTGCGATGGCAGAACCAAGCATTGCAAGAAGCTCCGGACGGCACTCCGGATCAACGCTCATTACCATGTTATTTAAAGTAACATCATTTCTGTAATCCTTCGGGAACAGCGGACGCATCGGACGGTCGATAACACGGGCTGTTAAAACAGCGTTCTCAGATGCTTTTCCCTCACGTTTGTTAAATCCACCCGGGATTTTTCCTACAGAATACATTTTCTCTTCAAACTCTACGCTTAATGGGAAGAAATCGATTCCCTCACGTGGTTTCTCGGATGCAGTTGCTGTAGATAATACAACTGTATCACCATAGTGCATAAGAGCTGCGCCATTTGCCTGTGCAGCTACGCGGCCGATATCAACGCTTAATGTTCTTCCGGCCAGTTCCATTGAATAGGTTTTCTTCATTATTTTCTCTCCTTTTTTACTGTGGCAGGAGACCCGAAACTACTGATCTGAACAAAAATTATGTTTTGTACACATCAGCGGTCTCGGATAAACCCTCCCGCCAATCCAAAATAGAGCGGAAATTCCGCTCTATTCTGACAGCTATCCTGTTATTATTTTCTGATGCCTAATTTTGCGATCAGTGCACGATAACCTTCCAGATCTTTTTTCTGAAGGTAAGCAAGCATACCACGTCTCTGACCAACCATTTTCAGAAGACCTCTTCTGGAATGATGATCCTTCGGGTTCTCTTTCAGATGCTCTGTGAGCTCCTGGATTCTTGCTGTTAAGATTGCGATCTGTACTTCCGGTGATCCTGTGTCGTTTGGTGTTCTACCATACTCTGCCATAATCGCTGCTTTTTTTTCTTTTGAAATCATCTTGATTTCCTCCTTTATTCTTTATAATCGCCCAATCACGCGTGTTTACTAAGTACCGGTCGGAGTGTCCGGGTACTGAGTATGGGCTTTTTACTCACGCCTAACCAATATATCATATTCCATCTGACTTGTAAACTACTTTCTGCAAAATCATCCACCGTCAGACTTACCAAAAATCATCTGTTATTTCTTTTATGCTTCATGCACGTTTTTCAGATACTCCTTGCAGACCAGAATATCACGATCCATCTGTGCCTTTAATTCCGCCAGAGAACCAAATTTTCGTTCCGGACGGATAAACTTCAGGAAAGACACTTTGATATCCTTTCCGTACAGATCTCCGGAGTAGTCAAACAGAAATGTCTCCACACCCATAGGATTGACGCCCTCAATGGTCGGCTTACATCCTATATTGCTGATGCCGTCATACTGTTTTCCCTCTGCCAGAACCTCCACTGCATACACGCCCTTTGGCGGGAGCAGCTTAAATTCTTCCGAGTGCTGATTTGCCGTCGGAATTCCGATGGTTCGTCCGATCTCGTTGCCGTGAAGCACCGGACCGGTAAGAAAATAGGAATAACCAAGCAAATAATTAGCTTCTTCCATATTTCCTTCTGCAATTTCCTTACGGATTCTCGTACTGCTGATGTCCTCACCTTTGTACTGCTTTTTCTTGACGATTACCGCTTCATATCCCAGGTCATCCGCATACTTCTGTAACTCCTTAAAAGAACCAGAACGCTGATATCCGAAATGGAAATCGGTACCCGCCACGATCATTTTTACATTGATCTTCTCTTTCAGCATCTGAAGAAATGCATAGGGAGAAAGCTGACGAAAATCATCGGTGAATGGGCATTCAACCAGGTAATCCACCCCTGCTTCCGCAAAAATATGTGCTTTTTCTTCATTTGTAGATAACACATTGTAAGTATCTTTGTGAATTGCTTTCGGCGGAATATCAAAGGTAAAGATCACGCATTTGAGTCCCTGCTCTTTGCCTTTCTGCATGGCCTCCATCAGATAACGGTGACCGGTATGCAGACCGTCAAACTTGCCCAGAGTAATAACCGAAGGTTCTTCAATTTTAAAATCCAATGTATCTTTTATATATTTCATCCTTGCTCGTTAATCCTCCAAAAACATTTTTGACGGACGGAACAGTCCCAGATCTTCCCGGTATTCATATACGGCTGCGAATCGTCCATCTGACATCCGAACACGAACTTTTATTCCGGACTGTAGTTCTACTGTCTCCTGAAACTGCTGTAATGCCATCTTATTGCCATTTTTCAGCATAATATCAAATTCCGGCTTTGCTGTCAGTACCGGATACACATCAAATACCTGTTCGATCGGTGTTACTACATCTTTTAATGCGCCGGCTTCTTTGATCTCCTGCAGCTTATCCAGCTTATATGCATCCTCAATGTGGTAGCCTGCCGCCTGAAGCCGCACCAGGCTTTTCATGGCAGCACCGCATCCAAGTTTCTGACCAATATCATGGCACAGGGTGCGGATGTATGTACCTTTAGAACAGGAAACTGTCATCGTCACATACGGAAGCTCTATGTTTTCTATCTGGATCTTGTAAATCGTCACCGGACGGGCTTTTCGTTCTACCGTTACACCGGCTCTGGCCAGGTCACACAGTTTCTTTCCATTTACTTTCAATGCAGAATACATTGGTGGAACCTGAAGGATATCGCCTTCAAACAGCATCACTGCATCTATCACTTTCTGTTCCGTAAGGTTGGAAATATCTGCTTCACACAGAACAGTTCCCGTCAGATCCTGCGTATCCGTCTCCACACCCAGCTGCATGACAGCGCGGTATACCTTGTCCGAATCCGTCAGCATATCACAGACTTTCGTTGCTTTTCCCAAACAGACCGGAAGCACACCTTCCGCATCCGGATCTAACGTCCCGGTATGACCGATCTTCTTCTGACCACAGATTCCACGCATCCGTGCCACTACATCGAAAGAAGTATAACCTTTTTCTTTGTATACATTTATGATTCCGTTGTACATCCGTCTTCCTCTTTGTTCTTTAACTGCTTTTCAATCTTTGCAAGCACTTTTTTGAGGACTTCATCTGCTTTTCCCTGAACGGAAGCACCGGCTGCCCGGCAATGCCCGCCGCCACCGAATCCAACGGCAATGTCCGCCACATCCACATAAGACGCGGAACGCAGGCTGACTTTATAAGTATCATTTTCATTCGGATATACAAATACAGCTGCCTCCACACCTGCGGTAGAACGCAGAGTACTTACAATTCCGTCAAGGTCTTTCGGCTCCACATGGAATTTCTCCAGCTGTTTCCGTTTGATCACACTGGAAATACATTTTCCATCAAAATGAAGTTCTGCATCCATCAATGCTTTTCCAAGAATTTGCTGCTGTGCAAAAGTGCGGATATAAAATGTCTCATCTACGATTCTGGAATAATCAATGCCCTTGTCCATCAGCTTTCCCGCGATCTCCATGGTTTTGGAGGAAGTGCAGGAATACTGAAATACACCGGTATCATGTACGATTCCAAGGTAAATACATTCCGCAATCTCTTTCGTGATCTTATCCGCATCCATCAGCTGATATACCAGCTCTGAAGTAGAGCTTGCATTTGGGAAAATGTAATTAAAATCCGCAAAGGACTGATTGCTGATATGGTGATCCACGCAAAATGTGCTTTTGGCCACTTCAAAATACTGGCCGGACAGGCCTAACCGTCCCACATCACCGCAATCCAGTGCAATAAAAAGATCGTACTCTTTTTTACCATCTGTCTCCTTCATATGACGGATCTTATCTGCATTTTTCAGAAACAGAAATTTCTCCGGAATCGGTTCCAGATACAGATCTGCCATAATGTCAGGATAATTATCACAAATGTAATTGTATACAGCAAGACAGGAACCTACACAGTCGCCATCCGGCCGGATATGACCGGAAATGGCAACGGTAGTGATCCCATCCAGATATGAATCTAATGAAATCATACTCATCCTCTTATTCTTCCTCTTTACCGCCTGTCAGTGCATCAATTTTCTTGGACATCTCGATACCATACTCGATGGATTCATCCAGAATAAATCTTAATTCCGGAGTATTTCTCAGATTCAGGGACTGTGCCAGACAGCGGCGTGCATAGCCGGCTGCGTTTTTCAGTCCTGCAATGGTATCTTCTTTCTCTTTTTTGTCACCAAGAACACTGATATATACTTTACAGGTTTTTAGGTCCGGCGCAACCTGTACCGCTGACACAGTAGTCAGCGGATGGATGCGCGGATCTTTGATCTCATTGCGGATAATGGTGGATAACTCACGCATTACCTCTTCGTTTAAGCGGGTATTTTTAATACTGTTTTTTCTCATATTCTGTCATCTCCAGATTATCTCGGTACTTCTACCATCTTATATGCTTCTACAACATCAAACTCTGCAATGTCGTTAAATCCTTCAAATACAAGACCGCACTCGTAACCTGCTTTTACCTCTTTTACGTCATCTTTAAAACGTTTCAGGGAAGCTAAATCACCCTCGAAGATCTGTTTGCCTTCTCTTGTGATACGAACCTTGCAGTTACGCTCAAATACACCGTCCAGGACATAAGAACCAGCGATATTGCCGACACCGGAAGCTTTGAAGATCTGACGAACTTCTGCATGACCGATGACTTTCTCCTCGAAGATCGGATCCAGCATACCTTTCATAGCAGCCTCGATATCTTCGATTGCCTTGTAAATAACGGAGTACAGACGGATGTCTACTTTCTCCTGCTCTGCAGTTGCTTTTGCAGTTGCATCCGGTTTTACATTAAATCCGATGATGATCGCATTGGATGCGGAAGCCAGGGAAACGTCGGACTCGTTGATGGCACCAACGCCACCATGGATTACTTTTACAACTACTTCCTCGTTGGAAAGTTTTGTCAGACTCTGTTTTACTGCTTCTACGGAACCCTGAACATCTGCTTTTACGATCAGTTCAAGTTCTTTTAAGTTACCAGTCTGAATCTGTGAGAACAGATCATCCAGAGACATTCTGGATCTGGTCTCCTCAAGCATCTTCTCTCTGTTCTGAGATACAAATGTCTCAGCAAAGCTTCTTGCGTCTTTCTCAGAATCGCATGCTACGAATACTTCACCTGCATTCGGAACACTGCTCAGTCCAAGGATCTCAACCGGTGTGGATGGGCCTGCCTCTTTGACACGTCTTCCCTTATCATCGATCATGGCACGGACTTTACCATAACTGCTTCCTGCTGCGATCGGCTCGCCGACTTTCAGCGTACCTTTCTGAACCAGAACGGTTGCAACTGCACCACGTCCTTTGTCCAGCTGTGCCTCGATGACAAGACCACGGGCATTTCTCTTCGGATTTGCTTTCAGCTCCAGGATATCTGCTGTCAGCAGTACCATCTCAAGAAGCTCTGTGATACCTTCGCCGGTACGTGCGGATACCGGTACACAGATGGTGCTTCCGCCCCAGTCTTCCGGGATCAGTCCCTGCTCTGCAAGACCCTGTTTTACATAATCAATGTTTGCGCCCTCTTTATCGATCTTGTTGATTGCTACGATGATCTCAATACCAGCTGCTTTTGCATGGCTGATGGCCTCAACAGTCTGCGGCATGATACCGTCATCAGCAGCGACTACCAGGATTGCAATATCTGTGGAGTTTGCTCCACGCATACGCATAGCTGTAAATGCCTCATGACCCGGTGTATCAAGGAATGTAATCTTCTGTCCGTTGATCTGTACCACAGATGCACCAATGTGCTGTGTGATACCACCTGCCTCACGATCTGTTACATGAGTCTCACGGATTGCATCCAGCAGGGATGTTTTACCATGGTCAACGTGTCCCATAACACATACAACCGGCGGTCTGGAAACCAGTGTGTTTTCATCCTCTTCTTCCTCTTTCAGAAGCTCTGCGATGACATCCACTTTTTCTTCCTTCTCAGCGATGCAGTTGAACTCCAGTGCGATCTCTTCTGCTTTCTCATAATCAACTTCCTGATTTACCGTTGCAAGGATACCCTGCATAAATAATTTTTCTACGACTTTGGAAGCCGGTACATCGATACGCTCTGCCAGCTCACGTACAGTCATAACTTCCGGCAGAGAGATGCTGCGAACTTCATCTGTCTTCTTTTCTGCCTGTGGCTGTGGCTGCGCATTCCGTTTTTTATGTCCGGTCTTTTTCTCCAGGTTTACGTACTGCTCCTGTTTGCGGTTCTTTCTCTCGTAATCCTGTTTGTTTTTCTTCTTATTTGCGTGTGTATTTTCTTTGCCGCGTAATTCCTCGATCGGTGCCTTTGCACTGTCACGGTTCATACGTGAGATTTCCTGGTCTAAACGTCCTCTCGTCTCTCTCGAACGATTCTGACCGTCCTGTCGATTGTTTCGATTACCTCCAAAATTATTACCGCCGCCGCGATTGCCCTGGAAGCCTTTCTGATTATTGTTGTCTTTTCTTTCATAACGGCCATTTCTATCACCATTTTCCTGTCTTGCCGGTCTGTCACCGTATCTTCTCTGCGGTCTGTCGCCATTATTGCGCTGCTGACGTTCTCCGTCGAAACGTGGTCTGTCACCATTGTTTCTCTGTGGACGCTCGCCATTGTTGCTGCGCTGTGGTCTCTCACCGTTGTTATTGCGTGGTCTGTCATTGTTGTTACGCTGTGGGCGGTCGCCGTTACGGTCATTGCGGTCGTTACGGTTTCCGTTTGGACGACGGTTACCCATCTTGCTGTTCTGAGGATTATATACAGCGGAAATACTAGCTTTTTTCTTCGGACGCTCTTTTGTCTCCGCGCCTGCCTGTTTTCCATATTTTCCTCTTACCAGTGCCACTTCATTGTCTTCCAGTGAACTTAAATTTGTTACTTCTATATTATGTCCATGAAGGAAAGAAATTACTTCCTTTGCCGGTACATCATATTCTTTTGCGATCTCATGAACTCTAATTTTTGCCATTCCAGTTCCTCCCTATTCAGTTGTTGGTCTATTGTCAAGCTGCTTCATGACAGATTTTGCGAAACCCGGCTGCAGAACCGCTACCATAGAGCGGTATTCTTTGCCGATGCAATGACCCAGATCATCTTTGCTTCCGTAAACATACAGAGGTGTCTCATAGAAGTCTGTCATATTTTTCATTTTTTTCTTCGTGTTATCCGAAGCATCCTCTGCCACGATCACCAGACATGCCTGACCGCCTTTTACTGCTTTTTCCACCGCGTACTCACCGCTGGCGATACTGCCGGCTTTCTGTGCAAGGCCCAGACTGGATAAAATTCTGTTATTCTGCAATCGTTTTCATCTCCTCTGTTAAATCTGCAACTATTTCTTTTGGTATACTCATTTTGAATGAACGTTCCAATCCGTGATTCTTTACTGCCAGTTTCAGGCATGCCGGATTCTTGCACAAATATGCCCCACGACCGTTTTTGCGGCCTGCCGGATCAATGCAGAACGTATTATCCTGCATTTTCAAAACACGGATCATATCTCTTTTTTCCCGCATTTCGTGACATCCCACACACATGCGCATCGGACTTTTCTTAGTCATTCTCGTTATCCTCTTCTGCTGCGAAATCATCTTCCTCGTAGGAATCTGCTTCATCGTAAGATGTCTCATCAAAATCCTCATCCAGATTCAGATCATCTTCTGTGAACTCTTCATCCTCGTAATCTTCTTCGTAATCCATGAAATCACCGGCTTCTCTTGCCTGTGTCTCGCTCTTGATATCGATCTTGAATCCTGTCAGGCGGGCTGCCAGACGGGCATTCTGTCCCTCTTTACCGATAGCCAGGGAAAGCTGGTAATCCGGAACGACAACTTTTGCCTTGTTCTCCTCTGCATCTGCAATAACGGAAATAACTTTTGCCGGGCTTAATGCGTTCTCGATGAGCATAGCCGGGTTCTCATTCCAGTTGATGATATCGATTTTCTCACCATTTAACTCTTCTACGATGGCATTGACACGGGCACCGTTCATACCAACGCATGCGCCTACCGGATCAACATCCGGATCATTGGACCATACAGCCATTTTTGTACGGCTTCCAGCCTCACGGGCAATACTCTTGATTTCAACGATACCGTCGCGAACCTCTGCAACCTCTGCCTCAAACAGACGTTTTACCAGCTCCGGATGTGTTCTTGATACAAGTACTTTCGGTCCTTTAGATGTGGATTTCACATCGATCACATACACTTTGATACGCTCTGTCGGTTCAAATGTCTCACCCGGGATCATTTCGTTTTCACTGAGGACAGCGTCTACTTTACCAAGGTTGATGCTTACATTGTTACCGATATAACGCTGAACAATACCTGTTACGATATCTTTTGATTTTCCGTAATACTGATCATAGATCACTTTACGCTCTTCCTCACGGATTTTCTGCAGGATTACATTCTTTGCATTCTGAGTTGCGATACGGCCGAAATCTTTGGAATGGATCTCCTCATGGATCACATCACCCAGGCCATGTACCCCAC
>CAVAFS010000175.1:9827-18531 GCA_963587975.1 Bulleidia sp.
TCAGTGGATCCTCTACTTCTTCTACAACAGTCTTCTCTGCCCATACATGATATTCACAAGTCTCCGGTTCAATGGAAACTTTAATATTGTCAGCTTTTCCGAAATGGTTTTTACATGCGGTCAGTAAAGAATTCTCAATTGCTTCCAGAAGTGTCTCTTTGCTGATATTTTTTTCTTTCTCTAAAATTGTTAACGCTTCCAGTAATTCTCTGCTATCAGAGTTTTTGCTGTTTTTGCTGCTTTTAGCCATTTTTTCTTTTCCTCCTGTTCTTCGAATGCCTAAAAATCAAATGCCAGTCTGATCAGTGCGATCTCGTTTTTCTGAAATGTCAGCTCTTCGTCCTCTTCGGTGCGAATCGTAACGGTATCATCTGTATATGCTGTCAGAATCCCATAAAACTCTTTCTGACGGTTGATTGCACGGTAAGTACGGATTTCTAACTCTTTTCCCATACTTCTCTTGTAATCTTTTTCTTTTTTCAGCGGTCTTCCAAGTCCCGGAGAGCTCACCTCAAACACATAGGAATCCGCAATAAAATCTTCCTCATCCAGCAGATCGTTCATTCTGCGGGCCACTGCCTCGCAGTCATTGACAGTAATTCCGCCTTCTTTATCAATGTAGGCACGCAGATACCAGGTGCTTCCTTCCTTTACATACTCCACATCCACAAGTTCAAAATTCATCTCTTCCATAATAGGAAGTAACAATGCTTCTGTGCGAGCTTCGTAATCTTCACGTTTTGACATGTTTGTCACCTTCTTTCTCAGGTTTCACTATAACAACAACGAAGAGTGGACTCACGCCCACTCTTACTACATACAACATATTCTTATTTATAAGATAGCACACTCTCACAAAAGATGCAAGGACTTTTTATACGATCCCCGGTTTTACGGTTCTGACATTCTGTCGGTCAATATAACCGCAGGCCCGCAGCCCACGTTCAATGACCCTGGTCCACTCCGGTTCTGTCAGCACACGCACCGAACTGTCATCCAGTTCGATCACATGCTCTTCCGGTTTTGTCTCCGTCTCACATGTCACTTCATATAAATTCACCCGGCTGATGGCCCCGATTTCCTCTAACAGGTTTACCATACGGTATACAGTCGCCGTTCCAATCTTGGAATCAAGTTTCGATGCTTTATAATAAATTTCCTTGCAGCTGGTACAATTGCCACTCAGAATTACATCCAGTAAAACCATTCTCTGTTTTGTGATACGACACCCGTTTTCTTTTAACCGCTCAACGATCCTGTCTTTCTGCATCTGGGTCCGGTAATAGTTTTCCGTCTTTTCTAACTCTGTTGCCTGCATACTAGATTTCCTTTCTCTATCTTTTTTTAGTATAAAGCAACGTGTGTTAGGTGTCAATAATGTTTTTTATTTTTTGCTTATCTAAGGTAACTATAACTCACAAAAAAGAGACTCTTCAAAACAGACATCTGATGATGTATCTGCCTTAAAGAATCTCTCATTGTTTCATTTACAAAAATGCGCAATCGCACACGCTCGCTTCTAACTGCTATGCACCAAGCAGTGCGCAGTAAAACTCTGCCGCACAGGAAAATGCCTCCTGCCGGATCGGTGCGATGATCTCACGTACACTTAAGTATTGATCTGCATCCACTTTCACGGTTTCATCACCAATCTGCTCCAGAATCTCCTGTTTGCTGATGGGATAAGAAATATCCGCCATGCGTTTGTGCAGTAAATGTAACATTCCTTTAAACTGTGCCATCGTTTTCACCTCGCTTGTAAGCTGTGTAATCCGAAGTATCCAGACCTTTTCCTGCATATGGATGACTGGATGCACCTCTGTGCACATAGGAATACATCGGTGCAGAATGAACTGCCTGACTGCGCATGGCATCAATAATGCCCGGATACAGATCCGCCTTGATCATGGAAGGTGCTCCGTTTGCGCCCTCACAGATCACATTTCCGTCCGGTCCTAGGATCATGCTGCGTCCAAAGCAGGAAAAATTCTCGTTTTCCGCCGTTCCGGAGCAGTTGACTGCCACCACGTACACCTGATTAAAATAAGCACCGGATTTATTCGTAATCTCCCAGGCATTCTGCCACGGATCCATGTAGTGGGTCGGACGGATGATCACATTTGCGCCCTGCACTGCCGCTTCTCTCCACATTTCCGGATAATCGCCGTCTGCGCAGATGATGATACCAAGTTTTGCACCTTTCGGTCCGTCACATACCGTACAGCTGCGTCCCGGAATGGAACCCTCAAAAGGAATCCACGGATTCATTTTATCATAACGGTGAATGATCTCACCTTTGTCATTGATCACAATGGCTGTATTGGTATAATTGTTCTGCTCATCCACGCGAAGCAGAAAATCAAATACACCATACACTTCCAGTTCTGCGCATTTCTCCTGAAACTTTTTAATCTGCGGACTGTCCATGGTCAGCAATGCATTTTCCCATCCAAACTGTGGAAAGCCCTGAATACACGCTTCCGGTGCTACAAACAAGTCAAATCCCGGAAAGCCGCCGGATGCCCGATCCATAAAGGAAAGCAGCACTTCGGTATTGCGATCCACCTCTTCCATATTCATGGCGCCGATGGGTGCATACTGTGCGCCCACAACGGTCAGGCACTCTGTCTCAATTTTTCCATTGATTCCAAATACATTTCCTCTGTTCATAATTTGTACCCCTCTGGTTAATTCCAAGCCTTCTACCCTTCTTGCCCTTCGAGCAAGAAGTAGCCCTCGTTCAATGAGCCCGATCTATTTTTCTTTATCACAAATCTTGCTTCCGATAAAGTAAATAACGCATGCTGCAACGATGGAGTTGATAGAACCGATACCAACCGGTACTTTCAGACCAACAATGGCACCTGCAACAACAGCAATGATTGCATACCATTTTACGGTTTTCATATTTGTTGTATCATTTTCCTGATAACGTTTCTGATGCATGAAATAATCTGTAATTACCACACCACCAACCGGAGGAATCGCATATCCCATGAAAGTCAGCCAGGAAGTAAAGTTATAATATAACCATACAGAAGCTACGATTCCGATGATACCGCTGACTAAAACCATTTTCTTTTTGGAGCATCCTGTAATATTGGAAAGTCCAAGTCCACAGGAATATAATCCGTTATCAGCTGTGGTCCAGATATTTAATCCAAGTACGATGATGGCCGGAAGTGCTAATCCCTGCGCGATCATAATATAGAAGATATCTGCCTGTCCTGTTACGGAACCACCTACGGCACCAAATACAAACATCAGGGAGTTTCCAACGAAGAACGCGATAACAGTTGCAATAACTGCGATCTTCTTTGTTTTTGCAAAACGTGTATAGTTCGGGGTTGTTGTACCACCACTGACGAAAGAACCTACAACCAGTGTGATGGCTGTGGCCAGCGTGATCGGATTCTGCGGTTCTGCTGCGAACAGACCACCGAATCCGCCCATGGAAGATACGCCAAGTCCTACAGAAATACATCCAAGGATTCCGACAGCCGGAACTGCGATCCAGCTTACGATTTCCAGAGACTTAATACCAAAATAAGCAGAAGCTGTCATAAGACCACCAGACAGAATAACAAGAACTACTACCGGAATACCAGTCAGCTCTGCAACCGGAATGGAAAACATTGCGATACCTACGCCAAACCATCCCATCTGTGTAAAGGTAATAATTGCGGAACAAAGCCAGGAACCTTTCTTTCCGAAAGCATGTCTTGCCATCAGATCCAGGGTAAGACCTGTCTTGCATCCCATAAATCCAAGAATTCCGGTGTATACGCCAAGAATCGCATTACCGATGAGCAATGCCCATATAAATTTTGTCATATTCAGACCGATACCAAGCTGACCGCCGACACTCATGCTGGCGGAGAAAAAGGTAAAGCCCATCATGATCATAAACATCGGCAGAAAACCTTTTCTCGCGCTGTCAGGTACCGCCTGAAGCTCGTAATCCTGCTGCTTCTCATTTGTCTGGTTGTTTTCCATAACATCCTCCTGCTCTTTCTCTCTCTACTATTTTTTCTCGCAAAAAAAGATGCCGAGAGTACCTTACTCAAAAATACTCTGGCACCTTTGCCGCTCTAAAATATAGCACGGTAAGTATACTATGTCAAGGAAATATCAAGTCCTGACACATTCTTTTTCTAATACAACATATAAGGAAACAATCCCCTTGAAAACGCACCTTACGGTCTCTGACCCATGCCGCCTTCCAGCGTCAGTGTCTCACCGTTCATGTACTTAAAGTCCGGAGAAGCAAGCTGTACGCAGACACGTCCGATTTCTTTCTCCACATCGCCGTAATGTCCTGCAGGCGGCATTTTTACGTTTGCTTTGAACGCTTCCGGATAAGCTTTCTCAAAGTTCTCCAACTGAGCCGTCCATGCCAGCGGACACACGATATTGACATTGATGCCGTCCTTGCCCCACTCCGTTGCTGCTACTCTGGAAAGACCACGGATTCCCTCTTTTGCAGCTGCATAAGCACACTGTCCGTAATTACCAAAGAGACCTGCACCGGATGCAAAGTTAACGACAGAACCTTTTGTCTCTTTCAGATATGGATAGCATGCTTTCATATAATAGAAGACTGCATATAATCCGGAGTAAAGTGCCAGATCAAACTGATCAGTAGTATGCTCTTCCAGTGGAACACCAGATGCAGAAGCCTGTGCGTTGTTGATCAGCACGTCGATTCTGCCAAAGGTATCAATGGCCTGTTTTACTACGTTCTGAACAATGGCTTCATTGTCAGCACCTGCAGATACATCTGCCTGAACCGGAAGTACTTTGATTCCATATAAACGTTCCAGTTCCTCTTTTGCATCCTCCAGTTTCTTCACGTTACGTCCGGTCAGTACCAGATTTGCCCCTTCTTTTGCATACGCTGTTGCAATACCGTATCCAATGGATCCGCAGCTGCCATCACTCAACACAGCGCGGCCTCCTCCTGTAATAATTGCAGTTTTTCCTGTTAAAAATCCCATAATTGTTTCTCCTTTCCTGTAACTCTCAAACATTCGGATTGTATTTTTTTCAATACATCATCACTGAGATACAGTGTAGCAAAACAATTATGGGATTTCAAGTGTTTTTTCTTTATATTCACTTATTTTTCAGACAATTCAAAACTTTTACTGATGATATGATCGTCAAATCTTATAATACGCCAAAATGTGTCGCATTTATTTGTGATGTCTTGCAAAATAATCTTTCACCAGTTTTACCACCGTGCCCGACAACAGGAACAATGCGATCAGGTTCGGAATTGCCATCAGGCCGTTGAATGTCTCTGCAATGCTCCAGAGCATACCAAGATCCATGGTCGCACCGACGATTGCTACCAGCGCATATACGACCATAAACGGTTTTACCCATTTTTCAGAAGACAGATACTCCATACAACGTGCACCGTAAAGCCCCCATCCGATAATGGTAGAAAATGCAAAACAGCAAAGTGCGATGGCCGTAAAAATAGACACCCAGTTGCCATATGTAGCAGTAAATCCGGAAATTGTCAGTTCCGCACCTGCATCTGCACCGTATCCAACGGAAACGCCACTGCACAGGATAACCATAGCGGTCAGTGTACAGATCAGAATGGTATCGGTAAATACTTCAAAAATACCGAACATCCCCTGTTTTACCGGTTCTCCGGTATCTGCACATGCATGGGCGATGGATCCGGTACCAAGACCCGCCTCATTGGAGAAAATACCACGTGCTACGCCTTTTTTCATACTTAAGAAGAAACTTCCTACGATACCACCGGTCACGGAAGCCGGATGGAACGCACCGTCAATAATCGAATAAAATACCCCCGGTACACGGTCAATATTTAAAATAATAACACCAAAAGCAAGTACGATATATAATAATGCCATAAACGGAATCAGACGCTCGGTCACACGGCCAATACGTTTGACACCACCAAGCAGGATCATGGCAACCATAACCGCAACGATAATACCAATGATCAGGTTTGTGATTTTAGTAGCGGATTCCGGAATAATATTAAAGTTTAATAATGCGGAATCAATGGCTGTGGTAATCGTATTTACCTGTGTGGCATTACCGGTTCCAAATACAGTCAGCACGCCAAACAGTGCAAAAAGAAAAGCCAGCCAGTGCCAGTGTTTTTTCAGACCGTTCTTAATATAATACATCGGGCCGCCAACCCAGTCTCCTACTGCATTTTTCTCACGAAAATGTACCGCAAGGGTTACCTCGGAAAACTTGGTACACATACCAAGCAGGGCAGAAATCCACATCCAGAATACTGCACCCGGTCCGCCGATGGCAATCGCTCCGGCTACACCGGCAATATTTCCGGTTCCGACGGTTCCGGCCAGCGCCGTACAGACTGCCTGGAACGGAGTCATGGCTCCCTCAGAAGCATCCTTTTTATCAAAAATTTTTCCAATGGTCTGTTTCATTGCATATGGAAATTTACGAATCTGTAAGAATTTTGTCCGCACACTGAGCAGAAGACCCACTCCAATAATGCAGATCATAGCAGGAACACCCCAGATGAAGTTGTTCACCACGGAGTTCACTGATTTAATGATTTCTAACATTTTTTCAACCTCTCAACTTATTTGTATTCTGTCTGTGCCCAGACAGACTTACAAAGTATAGCACACTTTTTTTGTGATGTACAGATTTTAATACAAAAGAGAACTGTATACAATAAATTTCTTATGTGTTTTTAATGTACTTTTGTGAAAGAAAATGAGTCCATTTTGTCTCCGCGGCTAACAATCGCCTGCGAAGAAAAAATGGACTCATTTTCTAATTTACACAGTGGTATAATGTGCAAACAAATCAACATGCTAATATGTTTTTTTACAATGTGCTTTGTTTACTGCTCTTCCACGCAATCATCACACTTGTCGCAGCACAGGCGGCAATAAGTGAATCTATTATTCATTATTTTTCCATTCCAACAAGATTTCATCGATAATGGCAAAATGCTCTTTTAAGGCCAGAATGCCATCCTCCCGGTTATGCTCCCGCAATGCCCGGACAATTCTGTGATGACAGGCATTTAATGCCTCTTTTCCGGATTCTTTTTGAATAATTTCCCGGCGCAGGTCTTTGACAAATTCATCAATGACACTGGAGCATGCTTCCAGAATGTCCAGAATCAGAATATTTCCTGATGCTCTCGCCAGAGTGTAATGAATTTTCTTATCCAGTTCATTATTTACACTGGCATCTGTGCTCTTATCCAGTTTGTTCACACAATCTTCCATCAGTTTAATTTCTTCTTCGGAAGCATGATCCAGTGCCAGCGTAAATGCCAGACGTTCCAGCGAATAACGAATCTGACTGATCTGTATATAATCGATCTGATCCATGGCAAACATCATCCCCATGGTCTCCTCCAAACTGCTCTGGAAATCGCAGGCAATATAATTACCGGATCCCTGCTGGGATGAAATGACACCCGTCATATCCATAAAACGGATGGCTTCCCGGACAGAATTACGGCTGACACCAAGTTCTTCCGCGATCTCCCGCTCCGGTGGAAGTTTCTCTCCCGGTTTTAAATCTCCCGCTATAATTTTTTTCTTAAAATAGTCTACGACTATCCCATAGGTTTTCTGATTTTTAGCCACTGTATCTTAATCCTTTCAAAATAATAGGCATACCACACAAAGTGATATGCCTATTATAGTTTATTTAGTCAAATGAATCAACTATATATTCTATTTCTCATCAGCGATTGCTGCCTGTGCTGCTGCAAGACGAGCGATCGGTACACGGAATGGTGAGCAGGATACATAGTCAAGTCCAATCTTATGGCAGAACTCTACAGAAGAAGGATCTCCGCCGTGCTCTCCACAAATACCACAATGTAATGTCGGGCGAACCGGTTTACCAAGTTTCAGTGCCATCTCCATCAGTTTACCAACGCCATCCTGATCCAGTTTTGCAAATGGGTCATTCTCGAAGATCTTAGCGTCATAGTAAGCATCCAGGAATTTACCTGCATCATCACGTGAGAAACCGAATGTCATCTGTGTTAAGTCGTTTGTACCAAAGCAGAAGAACTCAGCCTCTGTAGCGATCTCGTCAGCTGTTAATGCTGCACGCGGGATCTCGATCATAGTACCAACTTCGTATTTCAGATCAACGCCTGCTGCTGCGATTTCAGCGTCAGCTGTCTCAACAACGAATTTCTTAACATATTTTAACTCTTTGATATCGCCTACTAACGGAATCATGATCTCTGGTACCATGTTCCAGTCCGGATGAGCTTTGGATACGTTGATTGCTGCACGGATAACTGCTTTTGTCTGCATTTTAGCGATTTCCGGATATGTTACAGCAAGACGGCATCCACGATGTCCCATCATCGGGTTGAACTCTTTTAAGCTCTCGATGATTGCTTTGATATCTTCTACAGATTTACCCTGAGCATCTGCCAGTTTCTTAATGTCCTCTTCCTCTGTCGGAACGAACTCATGAAGTGGTGGATCAAGGAAACGAATTGTTACTGCTTCGCCTTCCATTGCCTCGTATAACTGCTCGAAGTCACCCTGCTGATACGGTAAGATTTTCTCAAGAGCTACTTCTCTCTCTTCTACTGTATCTGCACAGATCATCTCACGGAATGCGTCAATTCTGTCGCCTTCGAAGAACATATGCTCTGTACGGCAAAGTCCGATACCTTCTGCACCAAGCTCAC
>CAVAFS010000176.1:0-5808 GCA_963587975.1 Bulleidia sp.
CGCGTAACCTGTTTTATATTTTCTGCCCCAGAGATAGATGTTTGCAAAACACATATCACAGCCTTTGTCCTGTTTTGCATCCAGATAAGCATCCATCCACTCTTTGTCGGACAGTTGCATTTTTTTCACTTTCAGTCTGCTCATATATAATAACGTTTCCTTTCCAGACTTTATTATGCATGGTTTGCCATCTCACATAACTTCTGATAAATGCCGCCTTTTGCAAGCAATTCCGCATGGGTACCGCTCTCCTCGATGCCGTTTTCCGTCAGCACCAGAATCCGTTCTGCGTTACGAATCGTAGACAGGCGATGTGCAATTACAAACGTTGTCCGTCCTTTTGCAAGGATTTCAAGTGATTCCTGCACCACTTTCTCACTTTCGTTATCCAATGCGGAAGTCGCTTCGTCAAAAATCAGAATCGGTGGATTTTTTAAGAATACCCGGGCAATGGACAGACGCTGTTTCTGACCACCGGATAATTTTACGCCGCGCTGTCCGATATCCGTATCATATCCATCCGGGAAACTCATGATAAATTCATGAGCATTGGCTTCTTTTGCCGCTTTAATGACTTCTTCCCTGCTGGCCTCCGGTTTTCCATAACGGATATTTTCCAGAATCGTTCCCGCAAACAGATACACATCCTGCTGCACAATTCCGATATGGTTGCGCAGATCCGACAATTTAATTTTGCGGATATCCTGACCGTCCACCCGAATCGTACCATCTGTCACATCGTAAAAACGTGGAATCAGGCTGCACAGGGTACTTTTTCCTGCACCGGAACTTCCCACCAGAGCCACATACTCTCCTGCCGGGACTTCCAGATTTACATGATTCAGCACCAGCTGATCGCTGTCAGCATAATGAAAAGACACATTTTCAAAACTGATCTCGCCTTTTACTTCCTGCATCGGCTGCGCATCCGGCGCATCTTTGATATCAGGCACCACAGAAATCATCTCCACAAAACGTTCAAATCCGGAATAACCGTTCTGGAACTGTTCTGTAAAATCAATCAGCGTTTTGATCGGCTCGGTAAATACATTAATATACAGCAAAAATGTGATCAGATCCGTGATATTTCCTTTTCCACGGGCGATCATGACACCGCCGGACAGCATAACTACTACTGTGATCGCTGTTGTAAACGCGGTCAGACCGGCATTGTAGCCACCCATGTACCGATAACTGTTTTTCTTTGCATCCAGAAATCCGTCATTTCCCTTTTTAAACTTTTCATTTTCAATTTCCTCGTTGGCAAAAGATTTTACCACACGGATTCCGGACAGATTATCCTCAATCTGACTGTTAATATCTGCAATTTTCACACGGTTCATACGGAAGGCGCGCTTCATTTTTTTATTAAACACATAAGCGTACACCAGCATGAACGGCACCAACGCAAATGCAGCCACTGTCAGCCGCGGGCTGATATTTACCATAATAATGAAAGCACCAATGATACGAATCAATGAAATCACGATATTTTCCGGTCCGTGGTGCAGCAGTTCCGTGATATCAAACAGATCCGACGTAATACGGGACATCAGCTGACCGACTTTCTGATCATCGTAGAAACGGAAGGACAGCTTCTGATAGTGCGAAAAAATCTCCGCACGCATATCGTACTCGATTTTTGCACCCATGACATGTCCGTAATTCGCTATAAAATAATTGCAATAACACTGTACGGCAATCAACACCAGCATAATGATGCCAAGACGCAGAATCGTGTGCAGCGCCTGACTGCTTTCCCAGTGAACTACCTCAGATGTGATATAACGCACTACTAACGGAATCACTAGTGATACCGCCGCTGCACCAAATGCGAAAAACATATCCGCAATAAAAATTCCCATATATGACTTGTAATATGAGAACAATTTCTTTAAATTTTTCTTCATGTTTTGTTTCCCCTTATGTTGTCTGAAGTAAAAATAAGTAAATGATAACGTTCACTTTCCAGATAAGCATCATTGCTATTTGAATGCTTCCGATGAGTGAACTGTAGTTTAATATACTACATTCCTGTAAAAAAAGTCAAACCAATGGCACTTGCATTACATGATTTGTCCACAAGCATTTGTCTCGCCTAACACTTCTCGCTTCACTTGACTTTCTCTCCTGATTGGTTCACTATACTTTTATACATAAATATAATGATTTACTATCATTTCATCTCTGAATAACGGTACATCATTATGCATCTTGGCAAGGAGGTTATTTTATGACACCAAAACAGAAATATTATAAAGTGGCCGCAGAAACGATTCTGAAAAACATTGAGCGACGCGGTTACGAAGGAGGTTACTGTGAAACAAGCGAAGAAGCCGTAAAAAAAGTGCTTTCTTATGTAACACCAGGTTCCAGCGTATCCTTTGGCGGTTCCATGACTATGAACGAATGTGGCCTCATGGACGCTCTGCAAAAAAGAGACGACATTACATTACTGGATCGTTCCAAAGCCTGTTCCCCGGAGGAGATCAAAGAAGTTTATCACAAGGCTCTGTCCTGTGACTATTATTTCATGAGTACAAATGCTATTACCTTAGATGGTCAGTTAGTGAATACAGACGGTACCGGAAATCGTGTAGCTGCTTTGATCTACGGACCGGAAAACGTGATCATCATCGCCGGTATGAATAAAGTTGCTGCCACACTGGAAGAAGCAGAATCCAGAGTAAAAAATATCGCTTCCCCGCCAAACGCCATCCGGCTGGACCGCAATACACCGTGTGCCCTGACTGGAAGCTGCCATGACTGTTTTGCAGAAGGATGCATCTGCAGCCATACCGTCATCACACGAAGAAGCGCTATTAAAGGACGTATTAAACTGATTCTGGTCGGAGAAGAGCTGGGATACTAAATTCACCTCAAACAAAAACCCATCCATATCCTTTACCACATAAACATGATAAAGATATGAATGGGTTTTCTATATTTTATTACATTTACATTTTCTCCGGTGCATCGAATCCAAGGACATCGATACATGTCTCCAGAACGTCTCTTGTCAGCTCTAACAGACGGATATAACCGGCCTGTACAGCCACATCCTCTTCTACCATGATTTTTGTCTCATGATAGAAATGATTCAGAGCATTTGCCAGTCCGTAAATATATGCACAGATCTTGTGTGGAGCAAGCTCCTCTGCTGCATTTGTCATCACTTCGTTGAAACGGGCCAACTCCAGCATCAGGTTCTTTTCACTTGCAGAATGTGCTGCCTGAATGGTGTAATCTGCTGCTGATTTTCCGCTCTCTGCGTATTTTTTCAAAATAGATTTAATACGCACGATAGTATACAGGATGTATGGGCCTGTATTTCCCTCAAAGGAGATAAAGCGGTCAATATCAAAGATATAATCTTTGGATGCCTGATTGGACAGATCTCCGTATTTGATGGCAGATAACGCAACCTGTTTTGCTGTCTTTTCTGCTTCTTCTTTTTCCATGGTATTGTTCTCGGCAATTTTCTGATACATCTCATTCTGGATGTCTCCAACCAGTTTTTCCAGACGCATAACGCCACCCTCACGGGTCTTGAACGGTTTACCGTCTTTGCCATTCATTGTACCAAAACCGATAAATTTCAGTTCTGTATTGTCATCTACCAGACCTGTTTTCTTTGCACAGCGGAATACCTGTACGAAATGAAGCTCCTGACGTTTGTCTGCCAGATATACCATCTGATCCGGATGATAATCTTTCATACGCCATACAATGGTTGCAAGGTCTGTGGTTGTATACAGAGATGCTCCATCGGATTTCAGGATCATACATGGCGGGATTTCTTTTGCATCGGTTTCCTCGCTGACATCAACAACCAGCGCGCCCTCGCTCATATATGCAAATCCGTCTTTCTTCATCTGTTCAGCCATCGGTGCGATGTATGGATCCGCATCGGACTCGCCTTTCCAGAGGTCGAAAGAAACATTTAAGCTGTCATAGTTTTTCTTCAGATCTGCGATAGATACGGACAGAATGTGTTTCCACAGTGCGATATAGCCTCTTCTGCCTTTCTGAAGCTCAAATGTAGCCTGCATTGCTGCTTCTTTGTAAGCTGCATCTTCTTTGGATTTTCCACTTGCAGTCGGATAAATCTCCTCTAACTCAGAAATGGTAAACGGTGCTTCTTCCGGATATTCTCCTTCGTATGCTTCGTCAAAATAAACCAGTTCCGGTTTACGCTCATGAAGCTCTGTAATGATGAGTCCCATCTGAAGTCCCCAGTCACCAAGGTGAACATCACCGATGACATTGTGACCGATGTAACGGCTCATACGTTTTACGCTCTCACCGATAACTGCAGAACGAAGATGCCCTACATGCAGTGGTTTTGCCACGTTTGCTCCGCCGTAATCTACGATGATGGTCTTCGGCTCTGCTGTCTTCTCGCAGCCGTAACGCTCATCTGCCTGCATTCCACGCAGATACTCTGCCAGATATTCCTCAGATAATTTCAGGTTCAGGAATCCTGGTTTTACAGACTCTACCGATGCAAACATTTCCACATCCTGCAGACGTGCAGCCACGTCATCTGCGATCATAAACGGTGCTTTTTTATACTGTTTTGCAGCAGCCATGGCTCCGTTACACTGGAACTCACACAGATCCGGTCTGTTGGACAATGTAACTTTACCGAATTTTTCCTCATATCCGGCTTCCACAAAAGCTTTCGTTACCTCAGCGGTAATATTATCTAATAATTTTTTCATGTGTACCTCCCGGTTTCAATCTTTCTAATTGACAATTGGTTTTATTTTAACATTATTTCTGATGTAGTGCAACGACCCTGAACTATTTTTATGCCTCCACCGGTGTTTTTATTAAAAATCATCTTACTGTGTTTTTATCTACCTGATTTATCCATTCTTTGTTTTTCCATCTGTGGAATAATTTTTCTGCTTTTGTGCAAGCTTCTTAATACACTATGTAAAAACCGGAGGCAGCAAACTATGTCATCATATAAAGTCGAAATCTGCGGTGTCAACACATCCACACTCCCAGTCCTGAAAGAATCTGAAAAAAAAGAGCTGTTTGTGCGTATCAAAAACGGCGACCCGGAAGCCCGCGAAGCCTATATACGCGGCAATCTCAGACTGGTCTTAAGCGTCATCCGCCGCTTTTGGGCATCCAACGAAAATGTGGACGATCTTTTTCAGATTGGATGCATCGGGCTCATCAAATCCATCGATAACTTTGACCCCACACTGGATGTCAAATTTTCTACTTATGCCGTTCCTATGATCATTGGAGAAATCCGCCGTTATCTCAGAGACAACAGCAGTGTCAGAGTCAGTCGTTCCCTGCGTGATACGGCCTATAAAGCCATTCATGCCCGAGAACTCATGACACGAAACAACAACCGGGAACCCACACTGGAGGAAATATCCAAAGAAATACAGATACCGAAGGAAGATATCACTTTTGCGCTTGACGCGATTCAAACTCCCGTCAGCCTTTATGATCCGGTCTACACCGACGGGGGCGAACCGCTGTATGTCATGGATCAGATCAGTGACAAGAAAAATAAAGAAGAACGCTGGGTGGAAAAACTATCCCTCAGCGATGCTATGAAACGATTAAATGCCCGGGAAAATCATATTATACAGCTGCGCTTTTTTGAGGGTAAGACCCAGATGGAGGTGGCAGATGAGATTCATATCTCCCAGGCGCAGGTGAGCCGCCTGGAAAAATCTGCCTTAAAAACCATGCGAAACTACCTCACAACTTAAATTCTTGTTTCATGGTGGCTTATATTTTTTGTTAATGAAAACGAAATCAGAGACTTCTTCTGTG
>CAVAFS010000177.1:0-2420 GCA_963587975.1 Bulleidia sp.
ATATTATGCATGAATAATGTATAAATATACAAGAAAAGAGAAAATTCCCTCTTTTTTTTGCAACAAGCCAGGAAATACATGTTAAAATGTTGTATATTAAAAAGTGTATAATTGTAAAAAAGAGAAAGGACGGGCGAATAAATGAAAGCATTGCTGATTCTGGAAGACGGTACAGTATTTACCGGAACAAGCATTGGTTCGACAAAGAGCGTGATCAGTGAGATCGTCTTCAATACTTCCATGACTGGTTATCTGGAGGTTTTGACAGACCCATCCTATGCGGGACAGGCAGTCGTAATGACTTATCCGCTGATCGGAAATTATGGAATTACACCGGATATGGAGTCAAAGCAGCCATGGCCGGACGGATATATCGTAAGAGAATTATCCAGAATTCCGAGCAACTTCCGCTGTCAGGGAACGATCCAGGATTTCCTGAAAGAGCACGATATTCCGGGAATCGCAGGAATTGATACGAGAGCACTGACAAAGATCCTGCGTGAAAAAGGAACCATGAATGGCATGATCACCACCGATGAAAATTATAATCTCGATGAGATTCTGCCACAGCTTCATGCATACAATACAGGAAACGTAGTAGATAAAGTGACCTGCAGTGAGAAAGAAGTGCTGAAAGCAGATGGCTATAAAGTAGCGCTGCTGGACTTTGGCGCAAAGAACAACATTGCACAGTCTCTGCACAAACGTGGCTGCGAAGTTACGATTTATCCGGCACACACAACTGCTGAGGAAATCCTTGCTTCCAACCCGGACGGAATCATGCTTTCTAACGGCCCTGGAGATCCGAAAGCCTGCACAGATATTATCAAAGAAGTGAAAAAACTTTACGATTCTGAAGTGCCGATTTTTGCGATCTGCTTAGGACATCAGCTGATGGCATTAGCTACCGGCGCAGATACTTACAAATTAAAATATGGACACAGAGGCGGCAATCATCCGGTAAAAGATCTGGAGACAGGTCGTGTATACATTTCATCCCAGAACCATGGATATGCGGTTGATGCAGAAAGTCTGGATCCGGCAGTTGCAGTTCCTGCATTTACAAATGTAAACGACGGAACCAACGAGGGACTTAAGTATACAGGAAAGAATATCTTTACCGTACAGTTCCATCCGGAAGCATGCCCTGGACCACAGGATTCCGGATACCTGTTTGACAAGTTTATTGAAATGATGGGAGGACAGAAATAATGCCAAAGAGATCAGATATCAAAAAAGTATTAGTAATCGGTTCCGGTCCGATCGTTATCGGACAGGCAGCTGAGTTTGATTATGCGGGTACACAGGCATGCCGTTCCCTGAAAGAGGAAGGCGTTGAGGTTTGTCTGGTAAACTCCAACCCGGCAACCATCATGACAGATAAACAGATCGCAGATCAGGTTTACATTGAGCCGCTGACTGTTGATGTGTTAAAACAGATCATTTTAAAAGAAAAACCGGACAGCGTTCTTCCGACTCTGGGTGGACAGGCTGGTCTGAACCTTGGTATGGAGCTGGCAGAATCCGGATTTTTAGAGGAAAACGGTGTAAAACTCATCGGTACCACAGCTGAGACCATTTTCCGTGCGGAGGATCGTCAGGCATTCAAAGATACTATGGAAAAAATCGGTGAGCCGTGTGCCGCTTCTCTGGTTGTAAATACAGTAGAAGACGGTATCAAATTTACAAATACCATCGGCTATCCGGTTGTACTGCGTCCGGCCTTTACTTTAGGCGGAAGCGGCGGCGGTATCGCCCACAACGAAGAAGAACTGGTTGAGATCCTGAGCAACGGTCTGCGTCTGAGCCGTGTCGGAGAAGTTCTGGTTGAGCGCTGCATTGCCGGATGGAAAGAGATTGAGTACGAAGTAATGCGTGATGCCAACGGAAACTGCATTACTGTATGTAATATGGAAAATATTGATCCGGTTGGTGTTCATACCGGTGACTCCATCGTAGTAGCTCCGTCCCAGACACTGGGCGACAAAGAATACCAGATGCTGCGTACATCTGCGTTAAATATCATCAGCGAGCTGAATATCACTGGTGGTTGTAACGTACAGTATGCGTTAAATCCGGATTCTTTTGAGTACTGCGTAATCGAGGTAAACCCGCGTGTAAGCCGTTCTTCTGCACTGGCTTCCAAAGCGACAGGATATCCGATCGCAAAAGTTGCTGCAAAGATCGCACTTGGTTACACACTGGATGAGATCAAAAATGCCATCACAGGAAAAACTTATGCAAGTTTCGAGCCGATGCTGGATTACTGTGTTGTAAAAATCCCGCGTCTGCCGTTTGATAAATTTATCACTGCAAAACGTACACTGACCACACAGATGAAAGCAACCGGTGAAGTTATGAGTATCTGTACAAACTTTGAGGGCGCGCTGATGAAAGCCATCCGTTCCCTGGACCAGCAT
>CAVAFS010000178.1:0-2045 GCA_963587975.1 Bulleidia sp.
ACAGCAGTGTTTTTCTTTTTTTGCTCACAAAACAGATAAGGGAGGATAAAAAATGGCAAAAATTATTGGCGAGGGTATTACTTTTGATGATGTGCTGCTCGTTCCGGCATATTCCGAAGTAACTCCAAACATGGTTGATCTTACAACCAAATTAACCAACAAAATCACACTGAACATTCCGATGATGAGTGCCAGCATGGATACAGTTACCGAGCATCGCATGGCTATCGCAATGGCCAGACAGGGTGGTATCGGTATCATCCACAAAAACATGTCTATCGAAGCGCAGGCTGAGGAAGTAGACAAAGTAAAACGTTCCGAAAACGGAGTTATCACAGATCCATTCTCCCTTTCCGCAGATCACACACTTCAGGACGCTGATGACCTGATGGCTAAATTCCGTATCTCCGGTGTACCGATCGTCAAAGAAGACGGCACACTGATCGGTATTATCACAAACCGTGATCTTAAATTTGAGACAGATTTCACAAAGAAAATCAGTGAGAGCATGACCAGTGAGGGGCTGATCACTGCTCAGGAAGGTATCACACTGGAAGAGGCAAAAGCAATTCTTGCAAAAGCAAGAAAAGAAAAACTTCCAATCGTTGACAAAGACTTCAAATTAAAAGGTCTGATCACAATCAAAGATATCGAAAAACAGATCAAATATCCGCTCTCCGCAAAAGACGAGCAGGGTCGTCTGCTCTGTGGCGCAGGTGTTGGTATCACAGCAAACATGATGGAGCGTATCGATGCTCTGGTAAAAGCACACGTAGATGTGATCGTTGTAGATTCCGCTCACGGACATTCTGCAAACATCTTAAAAGCTGTCCGCCAGATCAAAGAGAAATATCCGGATCTGCAGGTTATCGCAGGTAACGTTGCTACCGGCGCAGCTACAAAAGCACTGATCGAGGCAGGCGCTGACGCAGTTAAAGTTGGTATCGGACCTGGTTCTATCTGTACCACCCGTGTCGTTGCAGGTATCGGTGTTCCGCAGATCACAGCTGTTATGGACTGCTACGAAGTTGCAAAAGAATATGATATTCCGATCATCGCAGACGGCGGTATCAAATATTCCGGAGATATGACAAAAGCACTTGCTGCCGGTGCCAGTGTATGTATGATGGGTTCCATGTTTGCAGGATGCGATGAGGCTCCGGGTGCTTTCGAGTTATATCAGGGTCGTAAATACAAAGTATACCGTGGTATGGGTTCCCTGGCTGCTATGGAAAATGGAAGCAAAGACCGTTACTTCCAGCAGGATGCAAAGAAACTGGTTCCGGAAGGTGTCGAGGGACGTGTTGCTTACAAAGGCAGCGTAGAAGACATTATCTTCCAGCTGATCGGTGGTATCCGCGCAGGTATGGGTTACTGTGGTGCTCCGACCATCAGAGATCTGACTGCAACCAGCCATTTTGTAAAAATCTCTGCTGCATCCTTAAAAGAGAGTCATCCGCATGATATTCATATTACAAAAGAGGCTCCAAACTACAGTATTGATGAGTAATTAAATTTCTTTATTAATGTGAAGAGGAGAAGAACTCAGATTAGTGCTTTGGGCTAAGACGCCCCTGCATCACTAATCTGAGTTCTTCTCCTCATTTACGTTGTGGCAATCATTAAAAGATTGTTCTTCATTGTCTCTATTTTTGCATGTTTCTATGCATAATTTAGCTCACCGACTGTTATCTAATTATCGGCCATTGTTGTTATTTTCTGTTACACCGACATTATTATCCGCATTATTGGCATTTGTTGTATCATCGCCGGTGATACCATTTTTGATGGCCTCTCCGGTGTCGCGGATCGCATCCCCGGTGTCTTCTGCCGCGTCTTTTGCATTGTCTCTGGCGTTTTCCATGTTTTCGCCGGTAATGCCGCCGTCGTTTCGGTCTAAGTCGTTGTTGGTGTCATTATTCGTTGTGGTGTTCGTATCAGTGTTTGTATCGGTACGGCTTTCATCTTTGATGGTATCGTTGGCATCTGTGCCGTTTTCTGTCACAGAATTGTTGTTAGCTCCATTGTTCATATCCTTATTGTTT
>CAVAFS010000179.1:0-2922 GCA_963587975.1 Bulleidia sp.
GCAGGGATTTGAACTTGGAATTGATGATTACGTGGTGAAACCATTTTCGATTCGTGAACTGATGGCGCGGATTGGTGTGATTTTGCAGCGGAATCAGAAAAATAAAAAGAAAACAGAGGCGGAAGGCACATATCAGGAAGTGGAAAACTACGAATTTGAGGGACTTTCTGTCAATGTGTCTGCGCGGGAAGTTTTTGTGGATGGTGTGCGTGTGGAACTACGCCCCAAGGAGTATGATCTGTTGTTTTTCCTGGTGAGAAACAGAGGCATTGTTTTTTCTAGAGACGCGTTACTGGAAAAAGTGTGGGGATTTGATTTCATGGGAGATGACCGGACGGTGGATGCACAGATCAAGATGCTGCGGCATGCCTTAGGGGAACATCGCACCTATATTGTAACATACAGAGGGGCAGGGTATAAATTTGAAGCTGATCAGAAAGAAACATAAGATGATGTTTGGCTTGTGGGTTGGTTTTATGGGACTTGCAGGCGCAATGGCAGTGATGTTCTGGATGGTGTTACATTTTTCGGTGCAGGGAAAATATAAGGAACAGGCAGAAAATGACCTGAAAGCAGCGGCACAGTCTATCTGGGACATGTACGATCAGGAAGATTTTGAGGCAAATATCGCTTTTTTGGCAAAAACAAATGACTATTTTGTTCAGATTGTATCGGAAAAAGATATGCAGGTGCTGTTGTCGGTGAACAATCAGGGAGAAAATGCAGCACCGCAGCAGGACGACATTGCAGATGAGACGTTATTTCAGAGGTTGGATGAGTCGGATGGAATTTGCCAGTATTATGTAAAAGATGAGGTCAGAACATCGAACTGGGTGGTTCAGGCAGTTGTGCTGGCAAATATTGACGGTGCCAGAGAAGTGCTGGTGGTGAGTAAATCACTGGCAGATGTGGATGCACTGATGCGGCTGCTGACCAGTCGATACTGGTTGGTGACGGTGACAGTGCTTATTTTGGCATCCATTTTGTCGATCTGGCTGGCAATACATTTTTCACGACCATTTCAGCATCTGAATAAAAGCGCACAGCAGATGGCAGCAGGCGATTATGAGACGGTGTTTGTCCGGGAAGGACCGGTGGAAGCAAGACAGCTTGCGGATACACTGGAACTGGCGGAACAGGAATTTAATAAAACAGAATCGCTGCGGCGTGATTTTGTGGCAAATGTCAGTCATGATATGAAAACACCATTGACGGTAATTCGCATGTATGCAGAAATGCTGGAAGCCTTTTCCGGAGAAATTCCGGAAAAACGGGAAGAACATGTGCGGATGATCCTGGATGAGACGGATCGACTGACAAACTTTATCAGTGATACTTTGGATCTGGCAAAATTGCAGTCCGGAACGATGGAAATGGAAGAAACGGTATTTTCGATTCGCGGCGTGGCAGAGGAAGTGTTATCCAGTGTCTGTGCGAACCGACCGGAGTTTCATTTTAAACTGGAATGTATGGAGGATGTACAGGTGCAGGCGGATCGCCGGCTGATCTACCGTGTAATCTATAATTTTGCATCAAATGCGGTAAAATATTCCGGAGATAAAACGGAAGCACGAATCCTGATCCGGCGGTATCAGGGCAGCGTCCGGTTGGAAGTCCTTGATTATGGAATCGGAATCGAAGCGGCCAAGCTTCCATATATCTGGGACCGATTTTATCAGGTAAAACCGAATGAACGGGAAAAGTGCAGCATGGGTGTGGGACTAAATATTGCAAGTGAGATCCTGAAACTGCATCATGCACCGTTTGGTGCGGAGAGCACGCCGAATAAAGGAACCTGTTTCTGGTTTATGCTGGAGGCTTACGATGAAAAATAGAGTAAGGCAGGCAATTGTCGTGATCATTTTTCTGGTGGTATTGTCACGTACCGCCGTGCAGCGTGATCTGCAGGCAAGTGCCTTTGAAGAAAAAATTAATCAGTCTCTGGAAAAAGGCTATCTGCCGGTAGTGGTTCTGGCTCAGGAGAGCGGAGAGTATCGTTCTCTGGGAACATCTGCCTTGTGGGCAGCAGAATATGCGGCAGATAAAGTGAATGAAAACGGCGGCGTGAACGGCTGTAAGATACAGATTGTTTCGGAAAATACCAATTCAGAGAAAAGCAAGGCACTGAGTCTTTTTCAGGGGGCAAGCCGGGCGGCTTTTCTGGTGCTTGGTCCGATGGATGCACCGGAAACTACGTATATTGCAAAAAATGTGGAGCACAATCAGACCATCAATATTGCGGCATATTCTTTTGCGAAATCCAGAAATATGATGGCACCGTATGGAATTTCCTATATGAGTGATTCGGAGGAAGGTGACTTAGAGGAAGTGCGGGTATGGTCACAGGCAAATCCGGATATCAAAAATGTAGTGCTTTTTACCATGTCGGAGGATGAGTCTCAGGAAAATACGACGGAACTTTTGCAGAATCGTCTGGAGGACATGGGACTGCATCTTAAGAAAATTGTGGATATTAAGCAGGGAGCCAGTGATGAGGACTATGCTTATTATGCCATTCAGGCGTTGAATCAGGGGGCGGACGGATATATTTTTCTGGTGCGTGGCAAAGAAACCGGAAATATTCTGTTAAAACTCAGAAGTCATGGGGTAGAGGAAGGACGGCAGATATCTACCTCTTTTTCCGCATATGGCAGCGAACTGTTTGATGTGGCAGGAAATATGTTGGATGGTATTTCTATCTGGAACAAATTTGATCCGGTTTATCAGGGAAAAGACTGGCAGCAATTGTTACAGGATTATCGGATTGCCCGGCATGGAACGGAGCAGGTGTCAAATCCGGTGGCGGATTATTATGATTCGGTGATGGCAATCTGCCAGTGTTACGAAGAGTTTGGCATTACCAGTGAGAACTATAAAGATTTTATTGGCAATCAGGAAGTGGTTGACTGGTTTTATAATTCC
>CAVAFS010000179.1:2932-6132 GCA_963587975.1 Bulleidia sp.
ATATGATTTAATGAAAAATTTAGCATTTGATTATAGAATATTTATAATTTATACTGATTACAGTCATAAAAATACTCAAGACAAAGGAGGAGAATGAGAAATGGCTGCATTAGGTATTATAGGCATTGTTGTTGGTGTTGCTGTACTGATCTACGGCGCATACAAAGGAATCAGCACAATTATTCTCGCACCGTTGTGCGCATTGCTGATCGCGTTGTTCAACGGAATGAATCTGTTGACAACATTTACAGACACTATGCTGCCAAGCGTATGTAACTATGTTACTGCAATGCTTGGTCCGGTTATGATGGGATGTGTTATCGCTGCATTATATAACGCAAGTGGTGCTGCATTATCCATCGCAAACGCATTATATGATTTATTTACGATCAAAGCAAGAAAACAGGCTGCCGCAGGTCAGCAGGTTATTATGAGACCAATTCTTGCTATCCTTACCATCTATGTAATTGGTACGGTACTTGCTTACAGTGGAATGAACCCGGTTGTACTGATGTTCATTTTATTCCCGATTGCTATGGACTTGTTTGAAAAAGCAAAAATGCCAAGAGCTATGGGACCTGGTGTTGTTTTAGGAGCACTTGCAACTGCAGCATGTTCTATGCCGGGTACTACATCCGACCAGAACGTTATTGCGGTACAGATGCTTGGTACATCTCCAATGGCAGCAGCAGTTCCTGGATTTATCGGTGGAGCAGTAGTCCTGATCATGAACATCGTTATGATGAATGTTATCTCTAAGAAAGAGATTGCCAAAGGACATGTATACGACGCTGCACCAAACGCACCGAAACGTCCGGAAGGTCAGAAAACACCGCATTGGTTACCTTCCATTATCCCAATCGCAGTAACACTGATCTGTTTTAACGGACTTGGATGGAACATTTTAGTAAGTATGATGCTCAACATTGTTCTTTCCCTGATTTTCTTCTTCCCATATTACGGAAAATTCTCAGGTCTGAAAGAACTGATCAAACCGGTTGGAGAGCAGACAACCATGCTGGTTCTTCAGGTTGGTTTACTTGGAGCTATCGGTGGTGTTGTAGCAGCATCCCCGGCATTCCCGGTACTGACAAACGGATTATTAAACATGGGTGGTCCTGCATTATTCAAAGTAGTTCTGGCCGTCGCATTACTGACTGGTGCATCCGGATCAGGTCCTGCAGGTCTGTCCGCTACCTTACCGTACATGTCAGAGACATTCGCAAGCATGGGTATCAACATGAGTGCGCTGCACCGTGTATCCGTATTTGCATCTCAGACACTTGATACATTACCGACAAACCCGGGATATATCATTGCTACAGGTATTGCAGAAGTTGAGATCAAAGATTCTTACAAATATGTATTTATTACAACTGTATTAAATACAACAATTACAGCTCTGGTTGTTGCACTGATCCTGACAATTTTCCCAGGTCTTGCATAAAACGGTAAAAAGTGATTTAGAAATTTTTCTAACCTAAAGATAAACTCCCTTCTGAAAAGAAGAACACAAAACCAGGATACCGCATGATTTTCGATGAGTGAAAGTCATGCGGTGTTTTTTTAGATGTGGATCTGATGTCTGACGGAGCGGGCATGATAGGAAATGCGGTGTTAGCGGAGCAGGAAGTGTTGCAGCAGGTCGGGCAGGTGGAATTGTTGAAAAAACTGCATGCGTTTCCGGAGCCGGGCAGGGAAGTGTTATTAGCTGGGAATTAAATTTTTACTGAGATAAAATGTCTTATGAGAAAACACAGTATTTTTAGAAAGAATAATTTATTGAAACAGTTGTCATATTTTAGTGAATGAAACTTGAATGAAATTAAAAAGAGCGAAATGATTTGTGATGATCATTTCGCTCTTGGTTTGTGTGTTAGTGTGAATTAGAAGTATCTCTTACAGAGTATCTTTCTCTTCAGCATATAAGGTTGGCAGAATTGTTGCCAGGTTTGTAAACTCTTTGATGTTGTGAGCGAATAATCCCTGTGGTACGAATGGTGGGATAGATACGCCTTCCGGAATTGCTTTTACAATATTTCCGTTTTCATCCATGCGATATCCGATCCAGAAACGGGACTCGAATAATACGCCGTCTTTGTACGGATGCCATTTATGAGTCATGGCAGCTGCACAGCTGCTGACACCAATTGCACAAACGAGAGATTCACATTTTTCTGTTCCGATAATGCTCTCATCATAACCAAAGTCTGCCGGTCTCTTGAAGCAAAGCTGTAAGAACTCCGGTCCTGGTCCAACATCCTCCATGATGTAGTGATCAACGCCCCATGTTTTCTGGTTCATCGGTACGTTCGGGTCTACGACATAAGAAGCCGGATATGCTCTTGCGAAATAGTGATCTTCCGGATCCCAGATTTTGTAACGCAGGTCAGATCCTACGGAATGCCATGGGAACCACCAGTCAAGCATTTCGCTTGTAACGCCCGGCATGTAAGTGGTATTACATACGAGAGCAGTTCCGTCAGGAGCGATACCGTAACCAATGTTTGCGTACTCGTCAGCTTCGCCCTTTAAGAATTTGTTTCTTTCCTCAAATGGGATACATTTTTCCGGTGCGATCGGTCCGCCCTGTAAAACTGCGATTTTCTCGTCTGGTACCGGAGCTAAATCCTGCTCAAAATATTTGTAGTAAGAAAGTTTTTTTTCTTCTTCGGAAACTCCAACTTTAACACCTGGTGTGCTCATACTAAAATCCTCCTCCATAATAATAATATTTGTCCGTGTTGTATCATTTTGAACTGTCATGGGACAGCTCTCTGGATAGTTTTATTTTAACCTAAAGTAAAAAGAAAGGACAGTATTTTATTGGATATAAGTATAACTTTTATGTTATGCAACATTGTGTTATAGTTCAGTGTGAGCTTAAAGAGAATGATAGTGTGATAATTAATAGTTCATGTTACAATGACAACATTTGTTAAAAAGTAATGGTTGATAATAATTGCGTCGTCCGCATTTGCTACATGTACTATTTTGTGAAAAAAAGGGCATTATAATCAAACAATGTATTAGTGACAATAGAAGAAACATTTTATTTGCAATATTTTCTGAATAGAAAAAAGATGCTAAGGTATCAAAAATGATATAGGAAGTCCCTATTCGCCATGCCCAAAGCCCTATTTTTAGTTTCCTTTTAAAACCATTTGTACAAAATAACAGAATATAGTAAATATATAGTC
>CAVAFS010000180.1:0-6612 GCA_963587975.1 Bulleidia sp.
TTACAAAAGTATTCAAATAAAAACATACCAAACTTGGATAGAACGGAAATGAAATTCCAACTGTTTATTTATATAATTTTCTCAACAAGACAGAAATGGAAGGAGAAGTTGGTATGAACAGAGTATGTGAAATTTTAAATATTGAGAAGCCTGTCATTCAGGGACCGATGGCCTGGATTTCAACGGCACCGCTGGTTGCAGCAGTGTCCAATGCAGGCGGACTTGGTGTATTAGGCGTTGGATTTGCACCGGAACCGTTTATTCGTGAGCAGATTGCAGAGACAAGAAAACTGACTGATAAACCCTTTGGAATGAACGTTATTATGATTCCACCAAATTTGGAACATGTGACAAAAATCGTGTTAGATGAGAAACCACCGGTTATGTATGCAGATACGATTGCAGGTCTGGATCTGGAACTTTGCAAAAAATATTTTGAGATTTGGCACAGTGTTGGATGCAAAATCGTGGTAAAAGCATCTTTTATTGATGATGCAAAAATTGCTGCAGATGCAGGCGCAGATGTCATGATCGTAAAAGGCTGGGAAGGTGGCGGACACGTTACTTTTGAGGCAACCACAGTGTTGGTTCCGCAGGCAGTAGATTTGCTTGATATCCCGGTTATCGCCAGCGGTGGTATTGCTGACGGTCGTGGTGTGGCAGCAGGTATTGCTATGGGAGCAGAAGGATTTGAGATGGGAACTGCATTTATGGCAGCGACAGAGACAACTGTTCATCCGAATGTAAAGAAAGAAGTACTGGCAGCCGGAGATATGTCCACCGTTATTACCGGATATTGTACCGATGAGCCTTGTCGTCAGATCAAAAACAAACTGGCAGACGAGATGATCGCTATTGAAGATAACAATACAAAAGAAAAAGCGGCAGAACTGCTTCGCCCGGTGGCAGAGAGTTCTTTGAGAAAAGCAATGGCAGAAGGCGATATGGTTGACGGAGCTGTTATGGCAGGTCAGATCGTACCACTTGTAAAAGAGGAAAAACCTGCATTACAGATCATCGATGATGCGATTGCGGGAGCAAAAGAGATTTTAAGCCATATGGCTGAATTTGAGTTTTAAGGAGGTTTCCTATGGAACAGATGGCAAAAAAACGTGTTCCGGTGACGGACGAGGAAAAACAGAGAAGCTACTACAAATATTTTGAACAGGAAATGGCTCAGCCGTCTCCGGAAGCATACGCAAAAATGCTGAACGGCCCGCTGCGCCCGGATCAGGTATTACAGTTTAAGGACAGAAACCGCCTGTTTGAGCCGGGATATCTGGAAGCAGAAGCCGGATGGTGTATTTTACCGGACGGGACCGGATATCTGGCAAATCTGACCAAGATGCCGGGCGTGACACCGGAGATGTTTGACTGGTTCTTTGCATGGCATGGACTGGACAATCTGCGTTACAAAATCTGGAATCCGGAAGATCATTACAAAGCAGAGACACAGAATCGAGTACGTGCGCTGGATCCGGATCTGACCTATCAGGAAAAATTGTGGGATACCACACATGAGATTACCGAAGACACCGGAATGGGACCGGATCAGATTGTGATCAACTTCAAATATCCGGGTGACTGCGGATTTAAGGCAGAGCTGATCGGAACGGATGCCTGTGCCACTTTAGTCTGTGGAAAAGGTTACGGAAAGGGACAGCCGCCATTTGCGGTTCCGCCAACCTTTATGACACATTTTGTACGTGAGATCGAGGGCGGTATCGAGCTTCGTTCCCGTTTCTGGATGGGCTGGAATTATGTAAACGGAAAAGACGTGAAGGTGCTTCCGGACGGTATGCGTTACCCGGATATGGCAGCGATGTCTCTGGCGTTACATAACGTGAAAGAATTCACAAATCTGGCAGCAATCCTTCCGTCCCTGTATGCGGAAGAGAAAGATAACTGGAGGTAGAAGCGATGATTTATACAAACCATAAGATTGAATTTGATGAGAGCAAATGTGTGGGATGTCAGATCTGCTATAAAGCCTGTTTTGTAGACGTCATCCGCTGGGATGCCGAAAAAAGACGTCCGATTTTCAAGTATGTCGAAGACTGCGAACACTGTAACTACTGTGAAGTAAAATGTGCCAAAGGCGCGATCAAAGTAATCCCTGATTATGGAAGCCAGAGTTTCCGTCAGACCTTTGACTGTTACGCAAAAAAGCAGAGTGAAGCATAGGACACAGGAAGGAGGACATTATGCAGAAACAGGAAATCAAACAGGAAAAAATGTCTGCTGACGTGCTGATCATCGGCGGTGGAATTGCCGGACTGACAGCAGCCATCAGTGTAAAAGAAGAAAATCCGGACATCAGTGTTCTGGTTGTGGAAAAACAGACTTCCGGTTATTCCGGAAAAGCAAATAAAGGCGGTGGCGTATTACAGTATTTTGATCTGGAAAAAACAACACCGGAGATGTTCAACGAATATCATGCAAACGCAGTCGGTGGCTATCTGGCAAACCAAAACCTGCTGAAAAAATATGTGGCAATGAACAATGAACTTCTGGACAAAATGGAGTCCTGGGGTGTCAATATTCCGAAAAAACGTATTCCGACAGGACCGATGACATATATGATCGGTGTGGATCTGGATCTTACTTTAAAAATGAGAGCAACTGCCACAAAACTTGGCGTAAAATTTATTGATAAAACAACCATTTCTGATTTACTGACCAGAGATGGAAAAATCGCAGGTGCAGTCGGATACAGCATCATTGACGGAACCTTCTATGTATTTGAAGGAAAATCTGTCGTGCTCAGTACCGGAAGCCAGAACTACCGTGTCGCTCCGATGTGGAGTAACGGACGTGGCGATGGTATCGCAGCAGCTTACCGTGCAGGTGCACAGATGCGTAATCCAGAGTTCGGAAACTTTGCACAGCTTTACCGTGTACACAGCAACCGTGAGTGCGTATTTGGTGAGAACGTTATGTACGATGCTTATGGTGAAAATATCACAAAGAACTTCCGCCGTTTCCCGGAAGCAGATATCAGTTCCAGTGCCGTTGCCGAGTGGTACAACACCATGGCTTCCGGCAGAGGCCCGGTTTACCTGCATCCGATGGAAAGCGAGACAACCAAAAATGATACAATGATGTTCTACATCTGGGATCGCCCGTATGGTCTGCCATTCTGGAAAATCGATTTTGAAAAAGGTTCTTCCGTAGACGGTTTCGAAGGCGATGAGAAATGGGAAGTAGAACCGGGATTTGTCGGTGAGCAGTCTCCGGTCAAAGTAGATGAACAGATGGCAACTACCATTCCGGGCATGTATGCAGCAGGAGATGTATGCTACGATGGTTCCTGTGCGCCTGGTGCAGTTCCGGCGCCTCCAGGACGTAACCGTGGTTCAGGAATCCTGAATGCAGTATTTGCAGGTGTGATCAGCGGTCAGCAGGCGGCAGCTTATGCGGCAGCAAACGCTCAGCAGCCGGTAGATGATGCTCAGGTAGAGCAGCTGAAAGAAGATGCATTTGCACCGTTATTCCGTGAGGAAGGCGTGAAAGCAAAAGAGGTGATCGATAAGATCCAGCAGCTTGTCTGCCCGGTAGAAAACAGTGTATACATGAGCCAACATCGTCTGGATGTCTGCTTACGCAAACTGGCAAAGATCAAACCGATGGTTGCGCAGTTAAAGGCAGAAGATTTCCATGATCTGCTTGCCTGCCATGAGGCAGAGTCTATGGTTCTCTCCGCAGAGATGCAGTTTAAAGGAGCATCCATGCGAAAAGAGTCCAGAGGATGGTTCCTGCGTGAGGATTACCCGCAGATGGATAATGACAACTGGTTAAAATGGATCGTGTGTGAGAACAAGGATGGAGAAATGGCGTTTTCCACAGAGGATGTGCCGATTGAGACATATCAGGTGCAGCCGCCGAGATTTTAACGCAGTGGTCGTTTAAACTCCCTCTGAGTTAAAAATGAAAATTGGATATTAGGATAGGGATAAAGTGGAAACCGTCGCATCAGAAGTGGTGCGGCGGTTTTGGTGATATCCTACAAAAAAAGATATATTTTCTTTGCAATACAAAGGATTCTCCTTGGAACAGAGAACGATTTTTGCTATAATAAAAAAGCATTGGACTTTGTTCGGACAGGGGGAGAATTATGAAACGAAAAATCAGAATACAGAGGGTGAGCGCCTGGAATATTGATGTCACTATCGCTGTAGCCATCGTATTTATTCTGATATGTATACGAGGGGAGCAGGAATTTCGGGCGTTGCGCAGTACGACAGAAGATTATATTGCCTGTGAAACTGCAGCAAATCAATTGAAGGAAGCATCGGATTATCTGACAGATCAGGCACGGTCTACGACTATTTTTTCTGACATGTATCTGAAAATGAAAATCGGTGTTGCGTTACTTGTAGCACTGATGCTCCTGATGTGTATCGTGGTTCGCAAATTGATCGTGAAACCATTATTGAGCTACAATCAGAGTATTCTCAAAGGTGAAATTTTCCCTGTGATCGGTGCTGCTGAATTGCAGAACCTGGCTGTGACCTATAATCGTGTGTATGAGGAAAAACAGGAGACACAGCGGCTGATCCGTCACCAGGCAGAACATGATGTTATGACAGATTTGTTGAATCGTGGATCTTTTGAAAAACTGCTGAAGATTCATGAAAGTGGAGACAGACCATTCGCATTGATCTTAATTGATGTGGATACTTTTAAAACAGTAAATGACACATATGGACATGCCATTGGTGATAAAATCCTGAAGAAAGTATCCGGGTTATTGCAGGCGGCTTTTCGAAGCATCGACTTCGTCTGTCGTATCGGTGGAGACGAGTTTGCTGTTATCATGGTGGAAATGACCAGTGATCTGAAGTACACGATTGAAGATAAAATTCAGGCAGTAAATGAGCAGTTGGCCGATGTGCTGGAAGATGGGCTTCCGAAAGTTTCCTTAAGTGTCGGCGTTGCATTTTCAGAGCGTGAGAATCCAGGTGAGAGTTTGTTTAAGGATGCTGATAAAGCACTGTATTATGTAAAAGAGCATGGCAGAAACGGCTGTGGATTTTATGAATAAAGATTGAATGGTTAGGAGGCTGTTGCGATGAAGGAAATAAATATTCCGGTTGGAATTTCTGATTTTAAAGAGATTCGCAAAAATGGTTATTACTATATAGATAAAACATTTTTGATCAAAGAATTACTTAAGACAACAGCGACCAAAGTTACATTGATCACCAGACCGCGTCGCTTTGGAAAGACTATGGCGATGAGTATGCTGGCAGATTATTTTGATATAAGAGAAAACAGCCAGAATCTGTTCGAAGGGCTTGAAATCTCAAAAGAGACAGATTTATGCAAAGAGTGGATGAACCAGTGGCCGGTAGTATTTTTATCTTTAAAAGACATTGATGGATTGAATTTTGAAGATGCATATGAGCGATTGGTTGTTCAGATTTCCAATTTGTATAAAAATTTCACATATCTGCTTGATTGCAGTGAAATTGATCCGGATGATAGACAGATTTTTCTTGAGCTGAAAGCCGGAAAAGCAGAAAAAGCACAGGTTTTTCAGGCACTTCGCACGCTGATGCGAATGTTGCAGATTTACCATCAGAAGAAGGTAATTTTGTTGTTGGATGAATATGATGTGCCAATCGCAAAGGCAAGCAGTAATGGGTATTATAACCAGATGCTGGATGTGATGAAAGGTATTATGAGTACGGCACTGAAAGATAATACTTCCTTACAATTTTCGGTTGTGACAGGATGTCTGCGTATTGCGAAAGAAAGTGTTTTTACCGGAACCAATAATTTTGTGACAGACAGTATCACGGATTCCGGATACAATGAATTTTTTGGATTTACACAGACAGAAGTAGATCGAATTTTAAAAGATGCAGATGCAGGCAGACATGCGGAAAGTGTAAAACACTGGTACGATGGATATTATTTTGGAAATGTGGATGTTTATTGCCCGTGGGATCTGATGAATTATCTGTGTGATCTGCAGCGTAATCCGGAAGCAAAACCAGACAGCTATTGGAAAAACACCAGTGATAATGCAATTATTCGTTCCTTTATAGATTATGCAGGAAGCAGCATTACGAAAAAATTGGAGACACTGCTTTCTGGTGGTTATATCGTAGAGCAGATCGATGAGAGCCTGACATATGATTATCTGCATTCTTCCGAGGAAAATCTGTGGAGTATTTTGTATCTGACGGGTTATCTGACAACGGTACGAGAAGAAGATTTGACGACTTCTATACCAGATGGATTATCGGCACTGGTGATCCCAAATGCGGAGATTCAGGAGATTTTTGAAACTACGGTAATGAAATGGTTCAGCGACAGTGCGAAAACATGGAGTCGTCAGCTTTTGTTTGATGCAGTATGGAAAAATGACTGTGAATTACTGACGCAGGAAATGAATAAGCTGTTGCGAAAAACAATTAGTTACCATGATTATAAAGAGGATTTTTTTATACCACTGCTTCAATAATTTTTTTATCATCAATCAAAATCTCATGTACTCCGATTTCTTTATTCTGATTGAAATTAAAACTGATCATATACCCCTGAGTCACATGATATGCATCCAGATATTCTGCCAGTTGCTTCTCACCTTTGGCATTATATTCC
>CAVAFS010000181.1:0-8310 GCA_963587975.1 Bulleidia sp.
CAACAATATCCACAGTGGCGAGATCAGTCAGCGTATGAACCAGATCTACAATGCCCGCGGAAATGATTTTATCAATTCCGTGGAAATGGCCGGGTATTTGTACATGCTTCTTGCTATTTATATGCGGGAGGCGGAAAAAAAGAACAAACTGAGCCGAAAAGAAAGTTATGTAATCAAGACCATTGAATACATTTCTTCAAACTACGGTTCCCCGATCACGGTTGACGATATGGCGGCATATGTGGGGTTGAGCCGAAGCTACCTGTGCCGGGCTTTTCAGGCGGTACTCGGGAAATCACCGAAAGAATATTTAAGTGAATACCGGATCAAGCAGGCCTGCTATCTGCTGACCCACAATGAAATGTCCATGATCGATATTGCGGAATCCGTCGGATTTGACAACAGTCTGTACTTCTCCCGTGTATTCCACAAACAGATGGGAATGCCGCCCACGGAATATGCACGGACTCACAAACCTTCCGATGAGGAAATAGAATAATTTGGGGTGTTTAAAGCAAAATCAGAGAAAATTTTCTCACTCACTAGACGTTCACTACCCTCGTTTTGCTTCGGTTTTATCGCGCTCGCTCTCAACTCCTATAGAAGCTGGTCGTCTCCCGCTCGCGCAAAACTCGTAAAACTCGGTCGTTCGCTTAATCGTTCGTTGAGAAAATTTTCTCTGATTTTGCCATTTACACCACAAAAAGGTGTTCTATCACACACTCTCGCGTACGAAATCATCAATAACACATTTTTCCTGTCCGCACCGAGCACGCTTGCGAAGCAACAATTTCTTCTCGCACGAATGTGCATTGTTTGCGCATGCAACATTATGCTAATTACTTTGAGAATGATTATGCATGCGTGGTATGACGTAAGTGTAGGTAGTGTGGTTTAATTTTCGTAAAGTAAATAGCGAAATCGAAAAATCCTTCTGCAACAAGCGATTAAGTAAGTGACTGAGCTTTGCGAGTTTTGCGCGAACGGGAACTGACCAGCTTCTATAGGAAGTGGGAGTGAGCGCGATAAAACCGATGCAAAGCGAAGGTAACGAACGGCTAGCTGTTGCAGAAGGATTCTTCGATTTCGTTTTATAAATATTAAATTTTAACCACTACTTAAACTGTAATTTTGGCGGTCATTCCAAGGATTTCCTTGTTTGCATCCAATACCGGATTTACATGATTTTTCAGGAAGTTATCTACCTGCAACGGAGCACGTCCCACATACTTGGACGGATCCATATTTGCCTGCAGTTCTTCCAGTGTCAGGCCAAAGCTCTCATCTGCTGCGATGAGTTCCAGAAGGTTATTATCCAGACCATTCTGTTTTACATTTGCACCTGCCTGCATGGAAAGCTGACGGATCTTCTCATGAAGCTCCTGACGGTCTCCGCCTTTCTTTACCGCATCCATCATGATATTTTCTGTTGCCATAAACGGCAGCTCGCTCATCAGATGTTTTGTGATTACTTTGTCATATACAACCAGTCCGTCTACGACGTTCAGGCACAGATCCAGCACACCATCAATAGCAAGGAATCCTTCTGCCACGCTGAGACGTTTGTTTGCAGAATCATCCAGTGTACGCTCGAACCACTGTGTTGCGGATGTGATTGCCGGATTTAAAGCATCGATCATCACATATCTGGAGATGGAAGCAATACGCTCACTTCTCATCGGGTTTCTCTTGTATGCCATTGCAGAGGATCCGATCTGGTTTTTCTCAAACGGCTCTTCTACTTCTTTCAGATGCTGAAGCAGACGGATATCGTTTGACATTTTATGTGCGCTTGCTGCGATTCCTGCAACGACATTTAATACTCTTGTATCTACTTTTCTGGAATAAGTCTGTCCGGATACCGGATAGCACTCTTTGAATCCCATTTTTTCAGCGATCATCGGATCGATCTTGTCGATGGTCTCCTGATCTCCGTCAAACAGCTCCAAGAAGCTTGCCTGTGTACCAGTGGTTCCTTTGGAACCAAGTAATTTCAGAGAACCAAGAACGTAATCAAGGTCTTCCAGATCCATCAGGAATTCCTGTGTCCACAGTGTGGCACGTTTTCCAACAGTGGTCGGCTGAGCCGGCTGGAAATGTGTAAATGCCAGTGTCGGCAGGTTTTTATAACGATCTGCAAATTTTGCAAGCTCTGCGATAACGTTGATCAGTTTTTTACGAACTAATTTCAGAGCCTCAGACATCAGAATGATATCTGTGTTGTCACCAACGTAGCAGGATGTTGCGCCAAGGTGAATGATACCTTTCGCTTTCGGGCACTGTACACCGTATGCGTATACATGAGACATAACGTCATGACGCACCAGTTTTTCACGCTCTTTTGCAACTTCAAAGTTGATGTCATCTTTGTGTGCTTTCAGCTCGTCGATCTGCTCCTGTGTAATGTCCAGGCCAAGCTCTTTCTCTGTCTCAGCAAGGGCGATCCAGAGACGTCTCCATGTGCGGAATTTCATCTCCGGTGAAAAAATATACTGCATTTCTTTGCTTGCATAACGCTCGGAAAGTGGACTTGTATATCTGTCTGTACTCATATTTTCTGTTCTCCTTTTAATTATCTTTCGTACTCACCACGAATGTCTTCGGTTGGCGGAGCTAACGGATAAGTTCCTGTGAAGCATCCCTCACAGATTGGCAGACCGTTTACCATTTCTTTCAGACGCTCAATGCGCAGATAGCCAAGGGAATCTGCTCCGATAAGATCACGAATGTCCTCGATGGAACGGTTGTATGCGATTAGCTGTTCTCTGGCAGGAATATCCGTTCCGAAGTAACATGGCCATAAAAATGGCGGTGCACTGATGCGCACATGCACTTCTTTCGCACCTGCTTCTTTCAGCATATTTACGATCAGTCCGGATGTGGTTCCACGCACGATGGAATCGTCGATCATAATGATCCGTTTTCCGGCAACTGCCTCTTTTACTACATTTAATTTTACGCGGACACTCTGCTCACGGCTGCTCTGTTTCGGCTTGATAAATGTACGTCCCACGTAGCTGTTTTTAACAAACGCAGTTCCGTATGGAATACCGGACTCCATTGCATAACCAAGTGCTGCGGCGTTTCCAGATTCAGGAACACCGACAACCAGATCAGCCTCCACTGGTGAATCCTGTGCAAGAAATCTTCCGGCTTTGATTCTGGCATCATAAACGCTGATGCCATCAAAATGGCTGTCTGCTCTCGCGAAATATATGTACTCGAAAATACATCTTCCTTCTTTGCAAGGATCAATGGCATTTGCCATATCGGATGTGATCTCGCCTTCACCATTAATCGTAACGACTTCACCCGGTTTTACATCTCGCACAAACTCTGCACCAATGGTCTCAAGGGCACAGGTCTCGGATGTAATAATATAAGAATTGTCACGTTTACCGATGCATAACGGTTTGAATCCAAACGGGTCACGGGCACCGATCAGTTTTCGCGGGCTCATGACAACAATGGAATATGCACCTTTCATTTTTGCAGCAGCACGCTGTACAGCTTCCTCAACGGTACCGACTTTCAGACGCTCTCTGGCAATGTGGTATGCGATAACCTCAGAGTCAATGGTGGTCTGGAAGATTGCACCTGTATACTCCAGATCGTGACGCAGTTCATTTGCATTGATCAGGTTTCCGTTGTGCGCCAGCGCCAGTGTACCTTTGACATAATTCAGTACTAACGGCTGCGCATTTTCTCTGGTGGAAGCTCCGGCGGTAGAATAACGCACATGGCCTACGCCGATGTCACCTTTCAGGCGCTCCAGGTTTTCTGCGTTAAACACCTCATTTACAAGCCCCATATCCTTAAAACTGGATACTTTTCCCTTTGGTCCCTGTGTCTCGCTGACTGCGATACCGCAGCTTTCCTGTCCACGGTGCTGCAGGGCGAACAGGCCATAATAAATGCTAGATGCCACGTCATGTCCGTCTAAATCATAGATACCAAAGACACCACACTCCTCATGTAATTCGTCCTGTGCCATGGTCTGTTCCATTTTGTTTTCCAGCATGAATCTTTTCCCTCCAACTATGCAGTCTATGCTTCGAATTTCTTTCCGGTCAGCACTTCATATGCCTCTTTGTATTTATCCACTGTTTTTTCGATCACTTCATCCGGAAGCAGATAATCGCTGTCCGGGTTTGCTTTTAACCAGTCTCTTACAAACTGTTTGTCATAAGATGGCTGTCCTTTGCCCGGTTCGTATCCCTCTAATGGCCAGAAACGGGAGCTGTCCGGTGTCAGCATCTCATCACCGAGGATAACGTTTCCGTTCTCATCCAGACCAAACTCAAATTTTGTATCTGCGATGATGATGCCTTTGCTTAATGCGTACTCTGCACATTTTTTGTACAGTGCAATGGTGTAGTCACGCAGTTTTTCCGCATACTCCTGCCCTTTGCCCGGATAGATTTTCTCCAGGTTGATGACAGTCTGCTCAAAACTTACATTCTCATCGTGATCACCGATCTCAGCTTTTGTGGACGGTGTGTAGATCGGCTCAGGCAGTTTTTCGGACTCTTTTAATCCTTCCGGAAGCTTGATGCCACAGACAGTACCGTTCTCGCAGTAGCTTGCCCAGCCGCTTCCTGTAATATAGCCACGTACAATACACTCTACCGGCAGCATCTCAAGTTTCTTACATTTCATGCTGTTTCCATCGAATCTCTCATTCTGGAAAAACTCCGGCATATCTTTTACATCAGTAGAAATCATGTGGTTCGGTAAAATATCTTTTGTAAAATCGAACCAGAACTCTGACATTTTTGTCAGGATGGTACCTTTTTTCTCTACTTTATTTTTTAAAATTACATCAAAGGCAGAAATTCTGTCTGTGGCGGTAATGATTAGGCTGTCACCAATATCATAAACCTCACGTACTTTTCCTTCTTTCACTGGTTTGAATGTCTGAATACTCATAGCGATTGATTCCCCTTTTCTCTGTATTGTACTTATTTAGTTTCTGTATGTTCTGCAAAACATTTTATCCATAAATAAATTTTTAAATAAAATAGCACTTATTTATCAATAAAACTTTCGCAATGTAATTTAAGTATAATACATTCGAAAAACATTCGTCAATCAACAATGGCGGCAGAATGGAAAAGTACATGTAAAAAATCTGGCTTTATTTATAAGTATTTTTGTATATATTTTCTCACTTATTAGCTGTGCTAATATTAATTTTCTTTTCTGCTTCTATGTCTTCTTCTTTTACACTGTGGCGATAGATTACCACGGCAAATACTGCAGTCAGTGCTTCTGCCACCCAGAAAGCATGCCATACACCGACAGCTCCCCAAAAACGACTGAAGATAAACGCCAGCGGAATGATCAGCACCACATATCTGGATAAGGAAATCAGCAGAGACGGTACGCCCTTCCCCAATCCTTCCAATGCGCCGCAGGCTGTAACCGATACTGCAGACAAAATAAATCCGAAGCAAATGATATGCAATGCCGTGATACCTGCCTGAACAGTCTGCGGATTCTCCGCAAATGCGCCCATCAGTTTACCCGGAATCGTCAGGCACAGAATCATACCAACTGCCATAATGCAGGCATTCATGATCAATGTCAGACGGTACAGCTGATTGACACGCTTATGCTCTCCGGCTCCGTAATTATAACCGATCAGCGGACGCATACCCTGAATGATTCCATTCGCCGGCATATATAAAAAGGTCTGCAGTTTATAATAGATGCCAAGCACCAGCACATAGGTCTGGGAAAATACTGCCAGAATCGCATTCAATGCCGTAGTCAGCACGGAAGTCAGTGCCATATTCAAAATAGCAGGGATACCGATGCCGTAAAGCTGTCCTGTCATTTCTTTGGTCAGACGCATATACTGGCGGTGGAAAGCCACTCGCTTCGGTCGTTTCAGATATACGATCATGTAGATCACAACCGGCAGACACTGTCCGAATCCGGTGGCCAGTGCGGCTCCTGCAATGCCAAGTTCTGGAAACGGCCCGATACCAAAAATGATCATCGGATCCAGCAGAATATTCAATCCACAACCAAGTAGCAGACACACCATAGTGATGTTCATATTTCCTATGGCCTGATACATTTTTTCCAGTGTCAGATTTACATTAATAATAATGGAAAATGAAAATGCGATGGTCGCGTAACGCACACCAAGTGCGATCACGTTTGCGTCTGTGGTAAATAATTTCAGGAAATACGGAATACCGATAATGCACAAAATCATCATAACAATTCCGTGGATCACTGACAGCACCATGCCCTGTGTCAGTGCCTCATCCGCTTTGTCCCTTCTTCCAGCCCCCAGATGCTGGGCGATCATGGCATTGATGCCGACACCAAAGCCAATGGCTACTGCATTGATAAAGTTCTGGATTGGAAATACCAGTGAAAGAGCCGTCATTGCATCCTCACTGATCTTTGCCACAAAATAACTGTCTACAATGTTATAAAGCGAATTTACCGCCATGGAGATGACCATCGGAAGGGACATCGACAACAACAGCGGGAAAATCGGCTTTTCCTTCATAAATGTCTCGTTCAATTTGCTATACTCCTTTTTATCTATACTCTTTTTACCTTTAATCGGATTTTTTATCTTATCATAAAATACGCAAAAACGCCACACAACAATCATAACAACTGTTGTGTGGCGAAAAAAACTCACTTTTCAGTGATACTTCCTGATCCAATCATCACATGTGTTATGTTTGCATCAGAAAGGGAAGAAAATCCACATCTTATTTCTTAGTTAATAAACTGTGACCTGTCATTTCCTGCGGCTGGGTTAATCCCATCAGCTCGATCAGTGTCGGAGCGATATCTGCCAGACAGCCACCCTCTGCCAGTCCGTAAGACGGATCTGCATTTACCAAAATAAACGGTACCGGGTTGGTTGTATGTGCGGTATGCGGGTTGCCGGTTGTGTAGTCGATCATCTGCTCTGCATTTCCGTGATCCGCACAGATAAACAGGATTCCATCGACGTCTTTGACTGCCTGTACTGCCTCGCCTACCAGACTGTCCACACGCTCTACAGCTGCAACTGCTGCCGGGATCACACCGGTATGGCCTACCATATCCGGGTTTGCGAAGTTGATGATGATCACATCATATTTGTCGGATTTGATTGCTTCTACCAGATCCATTCCTACTTCCGGAGCACTCATTTCCGGTTTCAGATCATAAGTTGCAACATCTTTCGGAGATGCAACCAGCAGACGTGCCTCATCTACGTTCGGCTCTTCTACGCCGCCGTTGAAGAAGAAAGTAACGTGTGCATATTTCTCTGTCTCTGCCAGACGGAGCTGTTTTTTGCCCTGCGCGGCAAGGAACTCACCAAAGGTATTTTTGATAGATTCTTTCTCGAATGCAATGATCTTGTTCGGAATTGTCTCATCGTAATCTTTGAAGCATACATAAGTCAGCGGAATGAACGGGTGCTCAAATCCGGTAAATGCATCATCACAGAATGCTCTGGTGATCTCGCGGGCGCGGTCCGGACGGAAATTAAAGAAAATAACGGAATCATTTTCTTTTACAACTGAAACCGGTTTGCCTGCCTCGTCTGTAATAACAGTCGGAAGTACGAACTCGTCTGTCACGCCGTCTGCATAAGAAGCTTCCATTGCTTTTACTGCGTCAGTTGCCTGTACACCAGTTCCGGATACTAAGGAATCGTACGCTTTCTGAATACGATCCCAGTTGTTATCACGATCCATTGCATAATAACGACCGGAAATAGATGCGATCTTACCTACGCCGATCTCCTGCATTTTTGCTTCCAGCTGCTCGATATAATCTTTTCCGGAAGCTGGCGGTGTATCACGGCCATCTAAAAATGCGTGTACATACACATTTGTCAGACCATGCTTTTTTGCCATCTCAAGAAGACCGTACAGATGTGTGATGTGGCTGTGTACACCACCATCGGATAACAGTCCCCACAGATGCAGGTCAGAATTATTTTTCTTGCAGTTTTCAATCGCTGTCAGCAGTCCTTTATTCTCAAAGAAATCGCCATCTTCGATTGCTTTTGTGATTCTGGTCAGATCCTGATAAATGATACGGCCTGCGCCGATGTTCATATGTCCAACCTCAGAGTTTCCCATCTGACCGTCCGGCAGACCAACTGCCAGACCGGATGCGGCACCTTTTACAAAAGGATAATCTTTCATCAGGCCGTCCATCACCGGAGTTTTTGCCATTGCGATAGCGTTTCCTTCCGGATTGTCATTTAAGCCATATCCATCTAAAACCATTAATACGACTGGTCTTTTACTCATGTTTTCCTCCAAAATATCTGAATCA
>CAVAFS010000181.1:8320-11424 GCA_963587975.1 Bulleidia sp.
TGATTTTTCACAACTTTCAACTGTGGCAAAAGTATCAATTTAGTCTGAGATAAATTCAGAGCCAAACGGACTCGCGGATGGCTCTGAATTGTTAAAGCATTGTTAATCTTTTTTATTTATTGTAGTTAACGATTTTGCCGAAGTCAGCTTTCAGAGAAGCGCCGCCTACCAGACCACCATCGATGTCCGGTTTTGCAAATAACTCAGCTGCGTTTCCTGCGTTTACAGATCCGCCATACTGGATACGGATTGCTTCTGCAGTAGCCTCATCATAAACTTCAGCGATGCATGCACGGATAGCGCCGCATACTTCCTCTGCCTGATCAGAAGTAGCTGTCTCACCTGTTCCGATGGCCCAGATCGGCTCGTAAGCGATAACTGCTGTTTTTGCCTGATCTGCAGTTACGTTCTGGAATGCGATTTTGATCTGCATACGGATCCAGTCAAGGTAGATACCCTGTTTTCTCTGTGTCAGTGTCTCGCCACAGCAGATGATCGGTGTAATGCCATGCTCGAAAGCTTTCAGCACTTTTTTGTTTACAGTCTCATCTGTCTCTGCAAAATACTCACGTCTCTCAGAATGTCCGAGAACAACATATTTTACGCCAGCGTCTACTAACATATTCGGGGAAATCTCGCCTGTGTAAGCGCCGCTCTCCTCAAAATACATGTTCTCAGCACCGATGCAGATATTGCTGCCTTTTGCAGCTTCCATAGCCGGTATGATGTCGATTGCCGGTACACAAAATACTACATCAACATCCTCGTTAGCTACTAACGGTTTTAACTCGTTCACCAGAGCAACTGCCTCGCTCGGTGTTTTATTCATTTTCCAGTTACCTGCGATAATTTTCTTTCTAGCCATTTCGCCCATTTCTCCTTAATATATCATTATTGCTGAAATTTTTTCAGAAATTCAATTGGTACAAGAGCTTCAAAAAATTCCAGATATGGAATTAGTGCAAGGCAGATGAGACGCAGGCGTACACAAAAGGTACGTCAAGTCTCATCTAACGAAGCAATCATTTCATATATGGGATTTTTATTTGTCGTTTGCTGCTGCTACGCCAGGCAGCTCTTTGCCCTCTAAGAATTCCAGGGAAGCTCCGCCACCTGTGGAAATATGTGTCATCTTGTCACCAAATCCAAGCTGGTTTACAGCTGCTGCGGAATCACCACCACCGATAATTGTTGTAGCGTCTGTCTCTGCAAGGGATTTTGCAACTGCGATGGTACCTTTTGCAAGGATCGGGTTCTCGAATACGCCCATCGGTCCGTTCCAAACAACTGTTTTTGCGGATTTTACTGCATCTGCATATAACTCAGCTGTCTTTGTTCCGATATCAAGACCTTCTTTGTCAGCCGGAATTGCATCAGACGGAACTACTTCTACAGCGATTTCAGCATCGATCGGATTCGGGAAGCTGTCTGCTACTGTAGTATCAATTGGAAGAAGTAATTTCTTGCCAAGTTTCTCAGCTTTGTCCATCATTTCTTTACAGTAATCAATCTTTGTATCATCTACTAAGGAGTTTCCTACTTCATATCCTTTTGCTTTCAGGAATGTGAAGGCCATACCACCACCGATGATCAGTGTATCGCATTTTTCAAGCAGGTTGGAGATTACGTTTAATTTATCTGCTACTTTTGCACCACCGAGGATTGCTACGAACGGTCTCTCCGGAGTGTTTACTGCATTTCCGAGGAAGTCAATCTCTTTCTGCATTAAGTAACCAACTACAGCTGTGTCAACCAGACCTGCAACACCTACGTTAGAGCAGTGTGCTCTGTGAGCTGTACCGAATGCATCATTTACAAATACATCACAGATAGAAGCAAGATCTTTGGAGAAAGCCTCTCCGTTCTTTGTCTCTTCTGCTCTGAAACGTGTATTCTCAAGAAGGATTACATCGCCGTCTTTCATAGCTTCTACAGCTGCTTTTGCGTTTGGTCCTACAACTTCCGGATCAGCTGCAAATTTTACTTCCTGTCCTAACAGCTCAGATAAACGTGCTGCAACCGGTGCAAGAGTTTTTGTCTTTTTATCTTCTTCTGTTTTTACTTTGCCAAGGTGGGAGCAGAGAATTACTTTGCCGCCGTCAGCAATCAGTTTTTTGATTGTTGGCAGAGCTGCAACGAGACGGTTCTCGTCTGTGATCTTGCCATCTTTTAACGGTACGTTGAAGTCGCATCTGCAAAGAACTCTGAGTCCTTTTACGTTAATATCATCTACTGTTTTTTTATTTAATCCCATGATATTGTCTCCTTATCTTGTTTTCTATATTTTCTTAGGAAAAACAAAAACAGGATCCGGTCCAAAAGACCGGACCCTGCAGTGAGTCTTTGTTATACTTTATAGAGTATCGATTATGCTAACTCTGCGAAGTATTTGATTGTACGAACCATCTGGCTTGTGTAGCTGTTCTCATTGTCGTACCAGGAAACAACCTGAACCTGAGTTGTACCGTTGTCTAACGGAAGAACCATTGTCTGAGTTGCATCGAAGAGAGAACCATATGTCATTCCTACGATATCGGAAGAAACGATCTCGTCCTCGTTGTAACCGAAAGACTCGTTAGCTGCTGCTTTCATAGCTGCGTTGATCTCATCAACTGTTACGCTGCCTTCAACAACTGCGTTTAAGATTGTTGTAGAACCTGTAGGGGTCGGAACACGCTGAGCAGCACCGATTAATTTACCGGATAACTCTGGGATTACCAGACCGATTGCTTTTGCAGCACCTGTGCTGTTTGGAACGATGTTTACAGCTGCAGCACGGCTTCTTCTTAAATCGCCTTTTCTCTGCGGTCCGTCAAGTGTCATCTGATCACCTGTGTAAGCGTGGATTGTGCACATGATACCAGATTTGATCGGTGCAAGATCGTTAAGAGCCTTAGCCATTGGTGCAAGGCAGTTTGTTGTACAGGAAGCTGCGGAGATGATCTTGTCCTCGTTTGTAAGACCCTGATGGTTTACGTTGTAAACGATTGTCTTAAGGTCGTTTCCAGCCGGAGCGGAAATAACTACGTGCTTAGCACCTGCATCGATATGAGCCTGAGCTTTGTCTTTGGATGTGTAGAAACCTGTGCACTCAAGAACTACGT
>CAVAFS010000182.1:0-2395 GCA_963587975.1 Bulleidia sp.
ATACAATATAGGAATAATCGTCTGCACCTGTCTTTGTATAACAGGTAATGTTATCAAATTTCTCTATATACTGACTGTACATGGTAATATAGCTTTTCTCTTTATCGGAAATCGGATTTGCATACGCAATCATCTCTCCTGTATTTCCGGATGCATAAGCCGCATAATAATTCTCGATCAGTGTATTGATCTCTGTATACTGATCTGTCTCATACTCCTGAGAAGATAACGCCAGATCCTTATTTGCCTCTTTCTTTGCCTTCATGCTCTTTACGCCGATGACGATCGCACAGATCACTACAACTACCACCAGACATCCAATGCCGACAAAGGCAATGTTTCTGCGCACAAAGGCGATCGACTTTTCTTTTTTCGCTTCTGATTCATCCAGGCTGCGGCGCATCGTCTTTTTCTTTGACGCGATCTGATGGGAACCTGACTTTGCTCCGGCCATACGGGACTTGTCCTTGACGGTCTCCTCCGAAATAAATTCCAGATCCTCCATAATATCATCCTGCTCTCTGTCTTTTTTGCGGTGATGATGCAGTCTGGTTTCAAACACATGCTTCTGTGAATGCTCCTGCTTTGCTTTTTTGCCTTTTTTATATTCCGTTTTTTTATCCTCGCCCGTTACAATATCCGGGATTTCGTACTCATTATCATTGTTATTTATATTATTCTGTGTTGTTTTTTTCTTATCTAATTCTGACATATCTTACCTCCGATAGTTCGCCTAACATAATAACACAGCACATAAAATACGTCTAGGCATTTCAAAAAAAGTTTATGAATTGATAACAATTTAAACTTAATTCTAATGCTTAGACGTATTATTTTACACATATCTGTAACGTTTTTATTTCTCGCTACACGTATCTCCTTATCTGAAGCAGCATCTCTCAGTCCTATCGCAATGTCGACTCCAGCTCCGCACGGTTATTGGTATATACAAATGCATCCTCTCTTGTTATATACCCCTGCTGCATGAGCCGAACCAGATCTGCATTCAGCGTATGCATGCCAAGTGCTGCTCCGGACTGCATCATTGTGGAAATCTGATGTGTCTTGCCCTCACGGATCAGGTTCAAAATTGCATCCGTAGCGACCAGAAGCTCTGTACCCGCAATTCTTGTCACCCCTCCACCACAGGGAATCAAACACTGGCTGACAATTCCCCGTAAGGTACCGGCTAGCTGGATCCGTACTTGGTTCTGGCCTTCTGCCGGGCACGCATCGATAATTCGTTCTACGGTCTGGGCTGCCCCGGTGGTATGAAGGGTGGAAAGTACCAGATGTCCGGTTTCCGCCGCCAGAAGTGCTGCCTGGATGGTCTCATAATCACGCATCTCTCCCACAAGGATCACATCCGGGTCCTCACGCAATGCACTGCGCAGTGCCGATGCAAAATCAGAAACATCATCCCCCACCTCACGCTGATGGATCAGGGACTTTTTACTCTCATAGACATATTCCACCGGATCCTCAATCGTAATAATATGCCGGTCACCGTGCTGATTCATATATTCGATCATCGCAGCCAGCGTTGTGGATTTACCACTCCCCGTCGGTCCGGTAACAAGTATCAGCCCGCGGGGTGCTTTCGCCATCTCATAGAGAACCGTCGGCATCTTCAGTTCTTCCAAAGTCGGAATGGATGCATTCAGCAGACGGATCGTCCCCGCCATTTTTTTCTGCTGTCGGAATACATTCACTCTCTGCCGATTGCCGTCTGTCGTCTGAAAAGAGAAATCTGCATCCTTTCCCTGTTCAAACAGCATTCTCTGCCGGTCCGGCATCATTACATGCAACATTCCTGTTATTTCATCTGTGGATAACTGTGTCTGCGCCAGGATCAGTTTTCCATTGACCCGGTACCAAACCGGCATTCCCTCCGAAATATGAACATCCGATGCTTTTTTCTCCCGTGCTTCCCGGATGACCGCATCTGCCGTCAATAGCAAACTGTCCTCTGCCATATGTCAAATCCTCACTTTCTATATCTGTCAGTTCTTACTGATAACTGATCTTCAATAATTCTTCCGGTGTGGTCAGTCCCTCTTTTACCAGATTCAGACCACTTTCCTTTAACGAACGCATATGCTGGTGTTCTTTCGCATAGGCCGTAACCTCTTCTACTGTATTATGGTTAATGATCATACGACGGATCTCATTGTCTATGGAAACAATCTCATGTACCGCAATTCGTCCGCTGTAACCAGTATGATTGCAGTGCGCACAGCCCACACCACGGCGGACCGTTTTGACATCCTCGCCCAGAAAGATCCGCTCCTGCTCGGTTGTCTCCATCTCCGCGCCACATTTCGGGCACACTTTACGCATCAGACGCTGCGCCACAAGTCCAACCAGAGAATTGGCTACCAGATAGGTCTCAACT
>CAVAFS010000183.1:0-3793 GCA_963587975.1 Bulleidia sp.
TTCCTGTAATACTTCTGCCGATTCATCTTTTATCGTTTCTGAATCAATTTCTTTTCCTGTAAGTTTTTTATTTTCCAGTGCAGATCTGATCTGACCTGCTTCCTCTAAAAGTTTCACTCCCCGTTCTGTCAAAAATTGTCTTGCACCTGGTGTCAGACGTACATTTTCCTCCATCTGATATTCTGCAAACGGCTGCTCATTGAACTTGGAACGAAGCTCATATTCAGTTATAAATTTCATACGTTTTCTCCATTCAATGTACGGTCAAACAGATACTTTCTGATTTTTTCTATTCCAACCTTATCTTCTTTCCCTGCAACATAAAACAGCGGCAGTTTTACCCCGGCTTTCAACAATTCATCCCGGCATCTTTGTATATTTTCCCTGTCAGAATCACTTTTCATAATTACCCCGATGACCGGACACTGGAACACATTCGCATATCCGGGTGGGTAAAATTCTCTTTTCTCAGATGTACTTACCAGCATTACGACCTGTGACGCACAATTCTGTGCTGCTGCTATCAAATGCTTATACATCCACGGATTATCCAGATAAGACCCTGGGACATCAATTGTATGCTCTCCGAACATCATATCCTGTGTTTTTTTCAGAGGCTTATCTACTTCATCCAGCGCATGACAAAGTGTTGTCTTCCCGCTCCCCGTCGGACCGATCACCATAATGCGTCTTTTCATATCTGCTTCCTTTCCTGTAATCAGGTCTTTGTGACCGGAACTACTGAAAAATCAAGCATACGCTGCAATGTATCAGTAACCGCATGCAAAGCAGTCTCCACACTTTGTACATCTCCACTAAGTAACAGCGAACCTGTAAAACGATCCAGAAAACAAATCTGCACATCCGCCGCCTTTGTTGCAATGTCTGCTGCAATAATAGCTGTTTCATATGGAGACAATGTCAATATTCCAAGAGAACCGGATGGATCAATTCCAAGTCGTTCATAAATATCCTCTATCGGAGACGCGATCACATGTGCAATGGTTACCTGTTTTCCAGGAACAGATTCTTCAATGATTCGATTTATTCCATTATCTGAAAAAGCCATGTCTTTCCTCCTGCATCAATGTCGAATAACTTTAACCGGAATTTTATATTTTGTAATCCAGCTTTCAATGCGTTCCAGGTCCTCATTGGAAAGTGACGGATCGCCTTCTATCTGATATTCCATCCCCAGCTGTTTGTATTTATTAACTCCCATCTTATGATATGGAAGTAAGTCTATTCCCTTGAAATTGTCATAATCCTGATATGGTTCCAGTAATCTGACGATTTCTTCCATATCCTCTTTTGTATCATTTACTCCTTTTAACAATGGCATCCTGATCTTCACATTTTTATGATTGCCCAGCAGCCATCTGACATTTTCAAGAATCAGTTCATTTCTTACGCCTGTCCACTGATAATGTTTTTCAGAGTTAATATGTTTGATATCAAAAAGGAATAGATCTACAAACGGAGCTATCATCTCCAAATGATTCTTTTTTACATATCCGCATGTTTCAATCGCAGTATTTATTCCATTTCTTTTACATGCATCCAGAAGGCTTGCTGCCGCTTCCGGCTGGCTTGTCACCTCGCCTCCGCCAAGTGTCACACCACCTCCGGACATCATATAAAAATCACAGTCTTCCATAATAATATCCAAAAGTTCAGATATCGTTTTTTCCTGTCCGATAATACTTAACGCTCTTGATAAACAGGCAGACTCACAAGCTCTGCATCCCAGACATTTCTTACTTCTGTCAATCCAATGCACACCGTTTGGCTGAATCTGGTGGATTTTCTCCGGACACGCCGAAACGCATCTTCCACAATTTACACAAAGATCTTCTTTGAACATAATTCTGTATCTTCGTTCCAGCCCTTCCGGATTTGCACACCATTTACACCTGAGCGGGCAGCCTTGGAAAAACACCAATGTTCTGATACCCGGGCCGTCATACATATTATATTTTTGTACATTAAATATAACTGCCTTCCGTTCTATCTTATCGTTCTGCGCTTCGCTCATATGTACCTCATTCCTGCATTAAAATTTTGTCAGTGTTGTTCTGCTGATGATTTCGTCCTGTACATCTTTGCAAAGTTCAGTAAAGAATGCACTGTAACCGGCAACACGTACTACCAGATCTCTGTGACTGTCAGGATTTTTCTGTGCATCTAACAGTAAATTATTATCTACATAGTTAAACTGCATTTCTCCATTTCCATACATACTTGCGGTACGTAACAATGTGATCAGTCCCTGCTCACCTTCCGGCGTATCAAGAAGTCCCGGCATCAGTTTGAAGTTATGTACCAGACCGATATTCATATTATCGTTTGCCATCTTGGATACGGATTTGATAATTGCGGTAGGACCTTTGTAATCCGCACCCTGTGTCGGGCTGATACCATCAGATAACGGCATCCATGCTTTTCTTCCATTTGCAGATGCTCCTGTCATCATGCCAAACGGTGTATTGTTGGAAACAGATAATGTTCCATGGCTCATATGTGAGAATAATGTTCTGTATTTTCTATGCTCATGCTCTGTATACTGAATAATATCTGCACAGATCTCATCAACATAATCTTCATCATTTCCATATTTTGGTGCATCCAGACAATCTTTTCTGATTTCCTCATATCCTTCAAAATCTACAAGAAGTGCCTGATTTAACTGCTCCAACGTATATTTTTTATCATCGTATACAAGCTTTTTAATAGCTGCCATGGAATCTGCATAAGTAGCAAGTCCGGACCAGACTACACCAGGTCCATAGTTGTACATAGCGCCTCCTGCTTCCACGCCACGTCCTTTTTCCATGCAGCCTTCATACATAATGGACATTAATGGTTTCGGTGCCAGCTCTCTGTGCACTCTCTGAGAAATCACGGTCATTACATCCGTCCATTTTGTAATATAATCAATCTGATTTTTAACCGCACGATCAAACTGTTCATAGGTCTGATACTGTGAAATATCTCCTTCATCCGGTGTAACCTGTTTACCATACCAGAGCGGAACACCATGATTTAACGTAAGCTCGATTGCAATTGGCCACTGTGTATAAGAAGTAGAAGTCCACTGATACAGACGTCCTGCTTTCTGTGGTTCTACACATCCCATCGGACAATAATCTCTCGCATCTTCTACAGAAACCCCTTTTGCCAGCATCATTTTGATATGTGTATCATCAAAATGGCAAGCCGGGAATCCCATTCCGGCACGGACAACATCTACAATCTTTCGCAGATATTTTTCCGGAGATTTATTATGGATACGGCAGGCCAGTGACGGCTGATAAATTTTTGTATGTCTTACAGCATCCATAAGCAGATACGTCAGTTCATTTGTTGCGTCACCACCGGCACGTGTACATCCACCCACGCACATATTTACAAATGGCTGATATCCTGCGAAGAATTTTGATGCAGACTCTGAAGTTACCCACATCATTTCAGACATTTTAATCAACATGCAACTTGCAAGTTCAAAAGCTTCGTAATCATTCATACGTCCGGACTCAATATCTGCTTTATAGAACGGATACATATACTGATCCACACGGCCGATAGACATTCCTGTCTGGTTTTCCTCTACCGGAAGTAATGACTCAATGGTCCATACGGACTGAATTGCCTCCCAGAAAGTTTCCGGTTTATATTTTGGAACTTTCGCATTGATCTCTGCAATTTTTTCCAGCTCTGCTTTTCGTTTTGGATTACTTTCTTTTGCGGCAAGTTCACGCGCATAATCTGAAAGACGCTGTGCATAAATCATGAC
>CAVAFS010000184.1:0-4255 GCA_963587975.1 Bulleidia sp.
ATTTTGAACTGAAAATTCATGAAGATAATCACGCAGAAGGGGAAACAGATGATAAATTATTATACATACGTAATTATAATAACAGTGTTAGCACTCGGTGTGTTTTCTATTCTAGTTTATGAGAATGACCGGATTTTCCGGGGAAAGAAGCAACTTTTTATTTTAACAAATATTTTTATTGCAATTGCGGCGGTAGCAGAGTGTGCTGGGATTCATATGAGTGGAAATTTGAGAATTCCAAAATATGTGCTTATTATTGTAAAAATGATTGATTATACGTTTACACCTATGACAGGCATGGGATTAATTGCGCTGATGGGAAAATCAGACAGAAAGAAACAGATTTTCGTGGGAATTTTTTTTGGAAATGCGATTTTTCAGCTGATAGCAGCATGCAATGGGTGGATGATTACTGTTGATGAAAGTAATCATTATACGCATAGCGTGCTTTATCCGGCGTATGTGATTTTTTATTCATTGATTATTATCGTTCTCACTGCAAAAATGTTATCCTATGGAAGAAGATTTCGGAAACAAAACCGAAAATCATTGTATGCAACGATATTTCTTGTTTTTTCCGGTGTTGCTATGCAGGAACTGATCGGACAGGATTGTCGCGTTGCATATCTTACAACTGCATTTGGAGCGGTATTTATCTTTATTCATTATTCGGAATTTTCACAACTGAAGCAGGATGATGAGATTAGTGAACAGCAGATAAAAATATCAAGAGATGCTCTGACGGGGGTGTTCAGCCGATTTGCTTATATTGATGCAATTGATGCGTATGCAGATAGGGGATGTGTACCTGAGAATTTTCTGATTTTCATGATAGATATTAATGGATTGAAGGAAGTAAATGATACCAGTGGCCATAGAGCGGGAGATGAACTGATCTGTGGTGCGGCGGCGTGTATTGAGGCAACGATCGGAAAAAATGGAAGAACTTTCCGTGTTGGCGGCGATGAATTTGTAGTATTCACTGCAATGTCAAAAAAAGACCTGGAACACGAACTGGTTCGGATAAAGCATAAAACTGAACAGTGGACAGGTGAAAAAGGCAATAAATTAAGTATGTCGATAGGATATGTATTTGCTGATGAATATAAAGGATTTTCCGTCGAGGAACTTGTAAAAGAGGCGGACAGAGAAATGTATCAGGAAAAAAAGAAATATTATTGCGTAAGTGAACGTGACAGGAGACATTGAATCATTTGTTCCGAAATTTACAATTATATACCAAATTCTGCTGATATTATTTGAACATCACTTAGACAAAGATGTCAGGAAATCTGAAACAGATCAGATTTTCCGGCATCTTTTTTTATCTGACAGGAAAGATCTTATTGAATATTTAACATGGCGCAAAAGTGAATTATAAATGTTTCGGAATTGTGGGAGCAATTCGGGATAGTATAACTTAATATGCATATGTAAATGACAGGAGGAAAAAAACATGGAGAGAACGAATTATTCATCAGGAGCACCACTGGAAGAAAAAGTAGGTTATTCACGTATGGTAAAAAAAGGACCCTTTGTCATGATCGGTGGAACGACAGCCGTACAGCCGAACGGAACTGTATACGGAGAAACACCGTATGAACAGGCAAAATATATTTTTGAAAAATTTATCAAACTTCTCGCACAGGCGGATGCAAAAGCGGAGGATGTTGTAAAAGTGGAGGCTTTTATCACAGATATGAAATACGGGAAAGAAGTCGGAGATGCTTTTTCGGAAGTGTTTCATGACATTAAGCCGTTATTTACCATGGTAGCGACACCGGCACTGAACAGACCGACACAGTTTGTAGAAATTGAACTTACGGCAATCACAGATTAAAAAAATTGATTGAGATTATTTGAGTGGCTTACAGCAATTGCAGATCAGAAAATTGATTGGAAGATTACCTGATGGAATTTGCAGCAGTTACTGATTAAGAAGCAGATCAGAAGATTATTTACATGAAAAGGAGCGTTGATGATGGCAGAAAGAATAAAAGAGCATCCAATACTTGGCGTTCAGGAAAAGGGGGCGCCTGTCAGATTTACATTTGATGGAAACGAGATAGAAGGAATGGAGGGAGAACCGATTGCTGCAGCGTTGAAAGCGGCAGGTGTGATGGTTCACCGATATACGAAAAAAGAACATAAACCACGAGGAATTTTTTGTGCGATCGGAAGATGTACAGACTGTGTCATGGTTGTAGATGGAGTGCCGAATGTGAGAACCTGTATCACACCGTTGAAAGCAGGGATGGATGTCAGAACTCAGTATGGTGTGAGTGATAAAACATTTGCAGAACAGTGATATGGAAGGAGGACACAAATGAAAAGATATGATTTAATAATTGTCGGAGCTGGTCCTTCCGGGTTGTCAGCAGCAATTGAAGCGGCAAAAAGAGGACTCAAAGTCATCGTTTTCGATGAGAATGAGAAACCAGGCGGACAATTGTTCAAACAGATTCATAAATTTTTTGGCTCGAAGGAGCACCGTGCGAAAATAAGAGGTTTCGTGATCGGTCAGCAGCTTCTGGATGAAGCAGATCAGGTTGACGTTGAGGTAGAATTGAATGCAACCGTCATCGGAATGTATCAGGACAAGGAAGTTGTTGTCAGGGAAGGCGAGGAGGTTAAGCACTTTAAAGGAGATGCGATCATTATCGCGACTGGCGCAGCAGAAAATATGGTTACATTTCCGGGATGGACACTTCCGGGTGTGATCGGAGCCGGAGCAGCGCAGACGATGATGAACTTACATGGTGTTCTGCCTGGCAAAAAGGTACTGATGTTAGGGTCCGGTAATGTAGGACTGGTTGTTTCCTTTCAGCTGATGCAATGCGGATGTGAAGTAGTGGCACTCGTTGATGCGGCACCGCGTGTTGGCGGATATGGTGTACATGCGGCAAAAGTAGCCAGAACCGGTGTTCCGTTTTATCTTTCACATACCATTGTGAAGGCAGAAGGCGAAGAGCAGGTTACTGGAGTTACCATTGCGGAAGTGGATTCCAGTTTTAAATTTATTCCTGGTACAGAGAAACATTTTGATGTGGACACGGTCTGTCTGGCAGTTGGACTCTCTCCGATGTCCCAGCTTCTGAAAATGGCAGGATGTAAAATGGAAGACAATCCAAAACGGGGAGGTCAGGTTCCAATCTGTGACGAATATGGCAGAACTTCTCTTCCAGGCGTATTTGTGGCTGGTGATGTATCCGGTATTGAGGAAGCTTCTTCCGCGATGATCGAAGGCCGTATGGCAGGAATCGCAGCCGCAGAATATCTGGGATATATTGAAAAAACGGAGATGGATACGGAACTGGGGTCGCTTGATAAAGCGCTGGATGGCTTGCGTCAGGGTATGTTTGCACCGAAAAACAGAGGAAAAGCGATTGAAAAAACAGATGAGGGTATTCCGGTTTCTGAAAATCTGTTAAAACATGGATTTGTTGCAGATGATGAGATTGAACGTTTTCCGGGAGTGACACATAGAGTCGGAGTGCATCCGATAATGGAGTGTACACAGAATATCCCGTGTAATCCATGTCAGGATGCCTGTGCGAAGGGGTGTATTTCCATTGGTGCGGATATTACTTCGCTGCCGATTGTTGTAGAGGGCGCTGAGTGTATCAATTGTGGTATGTGTGTGGCAAGTTGTTCCGGTCAGGCAATTTTTCTGGTGGATGAGGATTGTGGCGACGGCACAGCAACTGTTACGGTTCCGTATGAATTTCTTCCAGTCCCGGAGATAGGCACGAAGGGTGCGGCTCTTGGAAGAAGCGGACAGAAAGTATGTGAGGCAGAGGTTGTTTCTGTAAAGACAAACAAAGCATATGATAAAACAAACCTGCTTACTATGCGTGTTCCGAAAGAATATGCAATGAGGGCAAGATTTTTTCAGGAGGAAAAGGCATGAATGCAGTAAATGACAGATCAAGAGATATAGGTCCTTTTGTTCCGGGACCGGATGATGATATGCTGATCTGCCGTTGTGAGGAAATCACGAAAGGCGAGATCAGAAAAGCTGTTCATGAAGGAATGTGGACAATTACAGAAATCCGCAGATATTTAAGAACGGGAATGGGATTGTGTCAGGGACAGACATGTGCAAAGCTGGTGAAGGGAATTGTAGCCAGAGAACTTGGAATATCTCCGGCAGAACTGGAACCTGCTACTTCGAGAGTTCCGATGCGTCCGATTGAAATGTATATATTTGCAAATGAGGCAAAGGAGGGTGGAGAACATGAATAATACAGCAGAA
>CAVAFS010000184.1:4265-6296 GCA_963587975.1 Bulleidia sp.
GGATGGAGCGCATGAATAGAACAGCAGAAGCAGTAGTGATCGGTGGTGGAATTATTGGCTGTGCCATCAGCTATTATCTCGCAAAACGTGGCGTGAGTGTGATCTGTCTGGAAGGCTCGGATCATTTTGGAAATGGTGGTTCCAGCAGAAATGGCGGCGGTGTCCGTCAGTCAGGACGAGATCCAAGAGAACTTCCCCTTGTGATGTACGGAATCAAAAATTTCTGGCCGACACTTTCAGAAGAACTTGAAGTAGACTGTGAATATCATCAGGATGGCAATCTTCGTCTTGGCAAAACTGAGAGACACAGAGAAATCCTGACAGGTCTGACAGACCGGGCGGTCAAAGTTGGTCTTGATGTAAAAATGATCGATGGGGATGAAGTGAGAAGAATCAATCCATATCTTTCAGAAGAAGTAACCTGCGCCAGCTGGTGTCCGACAGATGGACATGCGAATCCGCTGACAACGACATTAGGATATTATAAAACAGCCCGAAAACTCGGCGTACATTTTATTTCCGGGGAAGAAGTAGTGGAACTGAGAATGATTAGAGGAAAGCTCCGACAGGTAGTATGTGCATCCGGTGATGTATTTGAAGGTGAAACCGTTGTACTGGCAGCAGGATATGAATCAAGGGCAATCGCCGGAACAGTCGGGATTGATATTCCGATGCAGAAAGCCATGCTGGAGGCACTTGTCACGGAAGCAGAACCGCATATGTTTGATCAGATGCTTGGAACAGCGGAAGCAGATTTTTATGGACATCAGACAAAACACGGATCATTTGTATTCGGAGGTTCTTCGGGACTGGAAGGTTATACAAAAGACAACGGAACACCGATCTGCTATTCTAAGACAGCACCGTGTATCTGCCGCGGTATCATGAAGTATTTCCCGGATCTGGCCAATGCAAAAATCGTCAGAACATGGGCGGGGTGGATGGATCGCTGCGCAGATGGCGTCCCAGTGCTTGGAAATGTAGAAGAAGTACCTGGTCTGGTGCTTGCATGCGGATTCTCAGGACATGGATTTGGTATCGCCCCGGGAGCGGCAGATCAGCTTGCCCAGCTGATTACCACAGGAAAAACAACGGTGGATCTGAGTGCCTTGCATTATGACAGATTTAAAGCTAAAATATAGGGAAATATTTTAGCAGGAGTGATTGTATGATCTGGAAAAAGGACAGGCTTCGCCCGACACAACCGTATTTTGTGTTTGATACACTTGATTTTTATCAGGAAGTATATCTGAAACAGGGGATATCACATTTTTATAGTTATCATATTGCGGAAAATGTTCCACTGAGAATCGTTCCGGATGGGTGTATTGATCTGTTTTTTGAGTCTGATGGTGATGACATGCGCGGATATGTATGCGGGACGACGCTGACCTATACCTGCGAGGAATGCAGGGGCAGTGAAGCAGTATTTGGCATCCGTTTCATGCCGGGAGTCCAGCCGGAGCTGATCAGCTGTACCATGAAAGAACTGCTGTCGGAGAAAATACCGATCGAATCCGTACTAAAAGGTGACGATGGCTGGATGAAAAAACTGGCGGAAGAACCAGATTTTTATCAGAAGATCCGTATCTTTATCGAGACATATACGAAAGCAGAAAAGCAGAGGAAAAAGCCATTTGGGAAGCAGGAACTGGTGCAGTCGGTCAAACAGATGGTATATGCATCGGATGGGAAGATCAAAGTCAGTGAGATGCAGGAGAAGACGGGATATTCCACCCGTTATATCAACAAAGCATTTATTGATGAAATGGGATTTTCCCCGAAGACATTCTGCAAGATCATACAGTTTCAGAGGGCGCTGGAATTTTTAAATTACGGTGCACCGGATAAGATGACAGATGCGGCAGTATTTCTGGGATATTATGACCAGCCACAGTTCATACATGATTTTTCAAAATATGCCGGAATCACACCGAAAAAATATTTGAAACTGGTAGAAGAACAAAATTATAAAAATAGAATTATACAGAGAAACGATTGATTGACAAAGACGTCTGACAGAAAGGTTGG
>CAVAFS010000184.1:6306-15530 GCA_963587975.1 Bulleidia sp.
TGGGCGTTTTTTATTTCATATTTGATAGAAATTACTAGGAGGAAATAAAAAATGGGATTTTCACAGATTGAAGTAGTTACATCAATGAACAGGTTAAGTAATTTAAAAACAGCTTTAAGTGATCTCGGTGTCAGCGGAATGACAGTGATACAGGCGCTTGGCTGCGGTGTGCAGAAAGGCACGCTGGAATATGAGGAAGAGCAGAATAAAGAGATGGAGCTTCTGCCGAAACAGATGATTTTCATTGTGGTAAAAGATGAACTTATTGATAAAGTGGTAGAGACTGTCAAAAAGGAACTTTATACCGGCCATATTGGTGACGGAAAAATATTTGTTGCACCGCTCACAAATATCATCAGGGTCCGCACTGGTGAAGAAGGAGAAGATGCATTGTAATTGATGCATTTCGGGAAAATTGGGTGACAGGTCTGGTTACGCTGACCGGAATCGGACGCCGGATCTCATGTAGATATGAGAGTACATAATATCTCAAGGGAGGAATCCATATGAATGAAAAGAAACTGGGTTTGCCAAGTGTCATATCCACAGGTGTGGGACTGATCGTTGCGACGAGTTGTCTGATGTCGCTCGGACAGGGAGCAGGAGCTCTTGGAACAGGATTTATTATTTCCATGATCCTTGCATGTGCAATTAATATCTGTACAGCACTTTCCATGGCAGAATTGAATGCGCTTATGCCAAATCTGACCGGAGGTCTGGCACAGTATACACTTGCCGGAATTGGTCCTTTTGTTACGATCGTGACAATGGTTGGCGGATACATTGTCTGCCAGTCGATCGCAGGCTCTGTGGAATGTGCAATGTTTGGAAATGCGATCAATTCGGTATTTCACACAGGAGTGCCATCCAGTGTATTCTGCATCCTGTTGCTGATCGTGCTGATCATCGCAAACCTGCTTGGAATTGACATGTTTGCAAAGATACAAAATGTGGTTGTATATGGTTTGATCTTTTCGCTTGTTGCCATGGGACTGCTTGGCATCTTCGGACTTGGAACAGGAGAAAAGGTGCAGCAGCAGATGAATCTGGCAGGATCGTTTTCTGATACATTTTCCCTGCTGGGACTCGCATTTTTCCTTTTTATCGGCAGTGAATTTGTCATTCCGATTTCAAAAAATGTGAAAAATGAGCGCAGAAATGTACCGCTGGGTATGGTGACAAGCTTGTTAATCATTCTGGGTATGCAGATACTGATCGTTTTTGGCATGGGAAAATATTGTAACTGGGCAGATCTGGCAGACAGTGCTTCGCCACATATTTTATACGGTTCATCTCTTCTGGGATATGCAGGTTCGGTGTGGATGATTGTGGTTTCTGTATTTGCTGTCATCAGTACGGTGAACTCAGCAATCAGTTTCCTGTCTTATATGTGTGCGGGCATGGCAAAGATCAGCCTGATGCCGGAAGTGTTTCTGAAGAAAAATAAGAAAGGTTCTTATTATGTGGGAATCTTGATGATCGGTATCATCATGATCGTTGTCAATGCGACAGGGCTTTCCACAAGTGATTCGCTTTCTTTTATGATCACATTGGCGATCGTATTCTGGATGGTGTCTTATGTGATTGCAAATTGCAACGTGCTGATTTTCAGACGCAAATTGCCGAAAGCACCACGGACATTTAAAGTTCCATTTGGACCGCTGATCCCGGTCATAGGAATAGTGGGAAATATTTTTATGATCTGGAACATTGACGGCGATCCGGCTGTCCGGGCAAAAATATTTATGATTGATGGCGTGATTTTCGTGGTACTTGCGATTTATGCGGTATTCTGGTGCAAGTATAAATTAAAGAAGCCGATGTTTCAGCCGATTGTGCTGCATGAAGTAATGGCAATGGAAAATCCGCTTTATCTGATGGGACACAAACATGACAGAAAGAGCCATGAAGAATAATTGATAAAAAATAGAAGAGGTAGAACAGGAGGAAGAAAAATGGAGTATCCAGCAGTTGACTTTTTATATTTGAGTGAGGATGATATGATTGCGGCAGGTGTCAAAGACATGAAAGGCTGCGTGGAAGCAATGGAAGAAATGTTTAAACTTATGAAGGTCGGAAATTACCGTATGGGTGGAGCCAATGGAAATTCTCACGGAAGCATGGTCATGTTTCCGGAAAAATCACCGTTCCCGGAAATGCCGGTAGATGGACCTGACCGCCGTTTTATGGCAATGCCGGCGTATCTTGGCGGAAAGTTTGATATGGCGGGCATGAAGTGGTATGGTTCCAATGCGGCTAACAGAGAAAAAGGACTTCCACGATCCATTCTTATGCTTACACTGAACGATAAAGATACTGGGGCACCGCTCGCTTACATGTCTGCGAATATTTTGTCTGCATATCGTACCGGAGCTGTTCCGGGAGTAGGATTTAAGTATTTTGCGCGAGAAGATGCTGAAACAATCGGTATCATCGGACCGGGTGTCATGAGCAAGACTGCGCTGGCAGCAGCAGTCGCAGTAAGACCGACACTGAAAACTGTAAAAGTAAAAGGACGTGGAAAAGCATCACTTGATAAATTTATTGATCATGCAAAGACAGAATATCCGGAACTGGATATTTATGCGGTCGATACGATCGAGGAAGCAGTCAGGGATTCCGATATTGTTTCTGTATCAACTTCTTCTCCGACTGGTGACCCATCTTTGTACCCATATATTGCTGAGGAATGGATCAAACCGGGGGCGATCATTGAATCAACAGCGGCTCTGCGCTTTGATGATGATTTTATTATCAACCGGGCAAGGACTGTGACAGATAATATCATGCTTTATGAAGCATGGGAAGAAGAAATGAAACCGAATGCATATCATACAATCCCGATTCCGGCCGTGTATGTTGAGGATCTGATCGAAGAGGGCAGAATGAAACCGGAACAGATTGACGATCTTGGAGATGTCCTTCTTGGAAATATTCCTGTTCACAGAAAGGAAGATGAAATTGTCATTTACTCCGTAGGAGGCATGCCGACGGAAGATGTGGCATGGGGAACGATCGTATACAGAAATGCGCTGAAAAAAGGAATCGGAACAAAACTGAACCTCTGGGAAACACCGAAAATGATGGTATAAATAACCCAAATTTGTCAGAAAAAGGGTCATTTGCAAAAAATGCAGATGACTCTTTTTTTAATCTATATGGATCATTTTTATAAACTTATGGATTATTTTATTTGCAGCACCTGTTTTAAAATATACGCCGAAAGACAGCGGGGGCACATTCTGGATCGGTACGGTGCATACATTTGCCCATTCCGGAACAAAGAGATCAGGAAGAATGGCAACACCATAACCGGCTTCGACGAGTAAAAGGGCATCTTCGGAATATTCACATAAGTAAGTGTCTTTCATACTGTTGTCGTGTATCAGATTCTTTTGCGTGATTGCGATTTCCGGGGAAGCAGATACCGGTGTATAGACGATCAATCTGGCTGTTTTCAGTTCTTCAAGAGTAATCTGTGGGAGTGTAGCGATCGGATGGTTGTCCGGGCAGACACAGCAGAGTGGAATCCGTGTCAGCTCGCGGTATCTGACTTTTGTCTGGGAATGGATGTCTATTTTCATGCCGAATGCAACATCCAGGACTTCATCGTCGATTTTTGGAGGAATCTGGCTCTGAATGATATGCCGGAACTGCGGATGAAAATCAGGATATTCCATCAGCATCTGTTTCAGGGCAGGGGAAAGAAGCTGAAGTTGGGACGGGCTGCTGCAGCCGATAGTCAACGTCTTGTATTCTGCAATTCCGGAACTTGAAAAACGTGTTTTTGCACGAAAAATAATTTGCTGCATAGATTTGGCATCATCAAGAAAATAAGTCCCCTCCTCTGTCAGTGAGACAGACCGGGTTGATCTTTTGAAAAGTTTGATGCCAAGCTCTGCCTCAAGAGCCTGAATCTGATGAGTGACAGCAGGCTGAGAAATATTCAGCTCTTCTGCCGCCCTTGCAAAATTGAGGTGATTTGCAATTGCAAGAAAACATTCTATCTGTATTTCGGTCATAATTTTTACCTCCTGTTTTTTGCCATGTACGTGGGATTTCACCGTCAGAAAGAAAAAAGATCCTGTGTGTACATTGACAGACAGCTATTAAATCGTTCAATACATAATGTTTATTACTATTATTTCGATTTGTTTATCAATAATAACATCTTAGAAATTCATTTTCAACAGATTTAGAGCTAAAATAACGTGCGGACAGATAAATGTTCGAAAAAATGAAAGGAAGGAGACAAAAAATGCAGATAGAAAAAATGTATTCGTGTTTGTATCAGTTGATTTACTGCTGCAATACGAGAGAAAAGGAGGCAGGACAGTATGATAAAGAAAATGTTACAGAGCATCCGGGAATATAAAGGTGCATCCATACGGACAGCGGTCTTTGCGGGACTTGAAGTCCTGATGGAAATCATCATCCCGTTTTTTATGGCAGATATTATTGATAAGGGCATTTATGGCGGAAATATGAACATTCTGCTGAAGCTGGGACTTATGATGTGTATCTGTGTTGTTATCGGATTATTCCTTGGATTTTGTGCGGGAGCGGAAGCAGCAACAGCATCAGCAGGATTTGCGAGAAATCTTCGAAAAGATATGTATTACCGGATCCAGGGTTTTTCTTTTGCCAATATTGACCGGTTTTCAACGGCAAGTCTGGTAACACGACTGACAACGGATGTAACAAACATTCAGAATGCTTATATGATGATCATACGTATCGCAGTCAGAGCACCGTTGATGATTATTTTTTCATTGATCATGTCATGGATGATCAACTGGAAGCTGGCGATCATCTTTCTTATCATGATACCGATTCTCGGTGGCGGGCTTACCTGGATCGTATGGAAATCACATCCGATTTTTGAGAAAGTGTTTAAAGAATATGATAATCTGAACGGCGTTGTACAGGAAAATGTAAGCGGAATCCGTGTGGTAAAGAGTTTCGTGAGGGAAGAACATGAGAAAAGGAAATTTCAGAAGATATCAACACTTCTTTTTAAAACCTTCTGTAAAGCAGAACGTTATATGGCACTTAATGCACCATTGATGCAGTTTGTCGTATATGTATGCATGATTCTGATTTTCTGGTTCGGAGCAAGAATGATCGTACTTTCAGGTGCGACAGTGCTCACCACAGGAGAACTGACAAGTCTGATCACTTATGCGATGCAGATCCTGACATCATTGATGATGCTTTCCATGGTGCTTGTTATGATTACGATTGCACAAAGTTCCGCAGAACGTATTGTTGAAGTACTTGATGAGGAGAGCAGTCTGAAAAATCCGGATGTGCCTGAGATGGAAGTAAAAGATGGCAGCATATGGTTTGAACATGCCGATTTCAGTTATTCCGGTGAAAAAGACAAATTATGTTTAAAGGATATCGACATCAGGATTGAATCGGGAGAGACAATCGGAATCATCGGTTCTACCGGAAGTGGAAAGAGCAGTCTGATCTCATTGATTCCACGTTTGTATGATGTGACGGCAGGAGCGGTTCATGTCGGTGGAACAGATGTCAGAAAATATGATATTAAAACGCTGAGAGATAATGTAGCGGTTGTACTTCAGAAAAATACACTGTTTTCAGGAACAATCAAGGAGAATCTGCGCTGGGGAAATGAATTTGCGACAGAGGAAGAGATGATTCATGCATGTAAATTAGCGCAGGCGGATGAATTTATAGAGGGGCTTCCTGACGGATACGATACTTATATCGAACAGGGAGGAAGCAATGTTTCCGGAGGTCAGAAGCAGAGATTGTGTATCGCCCGTGCGCTTTTGAAAAAACCGAAAATATTGATCTTGGATGATTCTACAAGTGCGGTGGATACAAAAACAGATGCACTGATCAGGAAAGCTTTTAATGAAGAGATTCCGGACACAACAAAACTTATTATCGCGCAGAGGATCTCATCCGTACAGGATGCGGATCGGATCGTCGTCATGGACGGAGATCATATTGACGCAGTTGGAACACATGAAGAATTGCTGGAAACAAATGCAATCTACAAAGAAATTTATCAGTCACAGCAGAAAGGAGGCGATGACAAATGAAACAGTACAGTGGACAGACCATTAAACGTCTGATGCATTATATTTACAGTCATTCAAAAGGGGTGTTTATACTGGCAGCTCTCTGTGTACTTATATCTACAGCGGCAAACGCAATAGGCTCCATGTTTATCCAGATACTGATCGATCAGTATATAGAGCCGCTTCTTCTGACAGATCATCCGGTATTTTCAGGATTGATCAGGGTACTTTGTGTCATGGGATGTATTTATGTGATTGGAGCGTTGTGCACGTTGTTGTATAGTCAGTTTATGGTAAATATTTCGCAGGGATGTCTGAAGACGATTCGTGATGATATGTTTAACCATATGCAGTCGCTTCCAATCAGGTATTTTGATACACATGCACATGGAGATATCATGAGCCATTATACAAATGATACAGATACTCTGAGACAGTTTATCTCACAGGCATTACCGCAGTTGTTTTCCTGCGTGGTCAGTGTTGTATTTTCATTTTGTATTATGTTGTACTATAGTATACCATTGTCGCTTGTTGTCGTGGCAGTGACGATTGTGATACTCATCATTACCAAATATATCGCTGGTCACAGTACACGGTATTTTGGCAGACAGCAGACATCTCTGGGAGAAATCAATGGTTATATTGAGGAAATGCTCGGAGGGCAGAAAGTCGTCAAAGTGTTTTGCCATGAACAGAAAGCGCAGGAAGGATTTGATAAAAAAAATGATGCACTGTATGAAGATGCAAAAAATGCAAACCGTTATGCAAATATTCTGATGCCTGTATTGAGCCAGATAGGAAATCTGCAGTATGTAATACTTGCTGTATTGGGTGGATACATGGTAATCAGCGGAAAAGGACATCTGACAGCAGGAGTTGTCGTGGCATTTCTTTCTTTATCAAAAGCTTTTTCCATGCCAATCCAGCAGATTTCACAGCAGATGAGTATGGTGTCTATGGCACTTGCCGGTGCCCAGCGTATCTTTGATCTGATTGATGAAAAGTCAGAAACAGATAATGGTTATGTGACACTTGTTAATGCACAGGAAACAGAAAATGGTATTTGTGAATGCCCGCAATATACAGGAATTTATGCATGGAAGCATCCGCATCATGACGGAACGGTGACATATACAAGGATGTGCGGAGATATCCGTATGGCGGATGTTGACTTTGGATATGTACCAAATAAACGAATTCTGAAAGGTGTGACTGTTTACGCAAATCCGGGAGAGAAGGTTGCGTTTGTCGGTTCGACCGGAGCCGGTAAAACGACAATTACAAACTTGATCAATCGCTTTTATGATATTGATGATGGAAAGATCCGTTATGACGGTATCAATATCAACAAGATTAAAAAGGCAGATCTTCGGCGATCCCTTGGTATCGTATTGCAGGAGACTTGTCTGTTTACCGGTACAGTGATGGAAAATATCCGTTACGGAAAACTGGATGCAACGGATGAAGAATGCGTGGAGGCTGCAAAACTTGCCAATGCAGATGCGTTTATCCGCCGTCTGCCGGATGGATACAATACAGTGCTGACCGGTGCCGGTGAAGATCTGAGCCAGGGACAGAGACAGCTTCTCGCCATTGCAAGAGCTGCTGTTGCAAATCCACCGGCCATGATCTTGGATGAAGCGACATCATCCATCGATACCAGAACGGAGAAAGCCGTACAGGATGGAATGGATAAACTGATGAAAGGAAGAACAACTTTCGTTATCGCCCACCGACTTTCAACCATTCAGAATTCAGATGTCATTATGGTACTTGATCACGGACGGATCATCGAACGGGGTAACCATGACAGCCTGATCGAGAAAAAGGGAACTTATTATCAGTTGTATACAGGAGCTTTTGAGATGGAATAAGAAAAAATATTGCTGTGCAGTCTACGACAAAGCCGGAAAATATTTTTCTGGCAAAAACAGACAACCGTATTCCGGAGATATGATATGAGGGACAGAGTTTGCCCCTCATTTTTTATTCCACAGGGCAGCCTGTTTTGTGAAATAAAAACGCTCCGCAGGAATCTTAAAAAAAGAAGCTGTTGATATGGGAAAATTCATTCAGCTATCATATTTCTTTGCTAGGATACAGATATTAAAAATGTACGGGGGAAATATGATGAACGATACGTTAGTACAAAGTTTTTTATCAGTGGCAACAGAAGGCAGTTTTTGTAAAGCGGCAGAGAAAATTTATATTTCTCAGCCAAATTTGAGCAGAAATATCGCGCGTCTGGAAAAAGAACTGAATGTGCAGCTTTTTGACAGAAGTAGAAAACATATTGCGCTGACAGAGGCGGGACGGATTTATCAGAATGCATTTCAGAAGGTGGAACAGTGTATTGCGGAGGCAAAAGAGCGGGTGGAGCGTCTGGAAGCATTGGAAATGGGTATGATACGCATCGGTTATGTCAACGGATGGAATATCGGAAGTTATATTCAACCGATTCTGAAAAATCTGCGTCTGGAATATCCGGGAATAAAGGTTTCTCTGGAAGCATATAATCTGCAGGAGCTGTCTGCACGTTTTCAAATGGGACAGTTGGATCTGATCATTACATTAGAAGAACGTGCGGCTAAGATTTATGACGCGAAAACATTTGTGATCGATACAGCACCGGAAGTGATTTTGTTTTCGAATACGCTGTTTCGGAATAAAAAGAAAAATTGGAAACCGGAAGATTTTCGGAAAGAAACATTTTTTGTACTGGCAGATGACCGGGAAGATATGCAGGCTGAGTATATCCGGACAATTGGAAGTAAGTATGGATTTGTACCGAATTTCAGCAGCGTAAACAGTATGGAATCGATTCTGATGAATGTGGAAAATGGTCTTGGGGTGACTGTCTGCAATTCATGGGTGAGAAATGTGTATACACAGGGATTCCAGTGCTGTCCGTTGGAACATTCCGTACAGATCGCGGCGGCATGGAAACAACCGGAGGAGCAGTCGGTACTGAATATTTTGTTGGCTATGATGACCGGAGAAGCATCAATAAGTTGCAAAATTATCGCATAAAAGTTATGATACAAAGTATCATGGGGGTGGGACAATGGCAAAAATTTTAGTGGTGGATGATGAATTATCGATTCGTATGGGAATCCGGGAATTTGCGGAATATCAGGGATTTGAAGTAGAGGAAGCTGCCAACGG
>CAVAFS010000185.1:0-5242 GCA_963587975.1 Bulleidia sp.
GTTTCAAAGTATAATATGAATTCAGGAAAAAAACAAGCATCAGCCGCCAAGTTCCACCATACGGTGAATGCATCTGCCAGCGCCCTCCATTACATACTCCGGAAGTGTAATTTCTTCGCCGCCGCAGCCTTTCAGACAGTTATAAATATCCATCAGTGTGGTAATTTTCATATTCATGCAGGTAAGCTGTACAGTCAACGGATAAAACTGTTTGTCCGGGCAGTCAAACTGCAGATGTTGTACGATACTGTTTTCTGTACCAATGATAAATTCTTTGTGCTCAGATTTTTTTGCAAAATTCATAATGCCGGTGGTAGATCCTACATAATCTGCCTGTTCCACTACCTCCTGACGGCATTCCGGATGAACTAAAAGCAATGCATTCGGATGCAGTTCTTTTGCTTTTCTGACATGCTCCGGAGTCACGATCATATGACGCGGACATCCGCCGGTATAAAAAGCAAACTCTTTCTCCGGGATCTGCTGCGCTACATAGCGGCCAAGGTTTGGATCCGGAATAAATAAAATCTTATCGGCATCCAGTTTTTTACAGATTTCCACAGCAGAGGATGAGGTCACACAGACATCACACTCTGTCTTTAACTCTGAAGTGGTATTGATGTAGGCTACAACTGCATGATCCGGATATTTCTTTTTTAAAGCACGCAGGAAATCCAGATCAAGCTGCTCTGCCATCGGACATCCGGCGGTCGGATTTGCCAGCCATACTTTTTTCTCCGGACTTAAAATCTTGCACGTCTCTGCCATAAAACGGACACCACACATAATAACGCCTTTACAGTTGCTTTTGGATGCCTGTACGCTTAAACCATAGGAATCTCCCATATAATCAGCAACTTCCAGAATGTCCTGTCCCTGATAGGCATGTGCCAGGATACAGACATCCTGTTCTTTTTTCATTCGCATAATTTCCTGCTGTATTTCTGCTATTGTCATTTCACTTTCTCACTTTCTCATTGTTCACATATCATAAGTAAATATAAGTAAATCCCCCTGCCTGCTGCTTTAGACAATTAAAATAGGGGACTTACTTGATCAAATTAAATTGCATGTAAATGTTTCATGGAAATGTCCAGAATCGGAGCGGAATGTGTAAGTGCACCGCTGGATACAAAATCCACACCAATCTCACAAATTTTTGCAATATTTTCCTTTGTGATGTTACCGGAGCACTCTGTCTGTGCACGGCCATCGATCAGTTCGACCGCTTCTTTCATCATCTCCGGTGTCATGTTATCCAGCATAATGATGTCTGCGCCTGCCTCTACTGCTTCCTGCACCTGCTCCAGTGTCTCAACTTCAATCTCGATCTTTCTGACAAATGGCGCATAAGCTTTTGCCATCTGAATAGCCTTTGTGATGCTTCCGGCAGCTCCAATATGATTATCTTTTAACAGAACACCATCAGACAGATTGTAGCGGTGGTTACAGCCGCCACCCACGCGGACTGCATATTTTTCAAAAATACGGCAGTTTGGCGTTGTTTTTCTGGTATCCAGAAGCGTCACATTGCTGCCTTTCAGCAGATCAGCAACCTGTCTTGTGTAGGTCGCAATTCCACTCATACGCTGCAGATAATTTAATGCGACACGTTCACCGGAAAGAAGTACACGGATATCTCCCTGTACGACAGCCATGAGCTGGCCTTTTTTTACCTGATCGCCGTCTTTGCAGTGAAAGGTAACTTTTGTCTCAGGATCCAACAAATAAAAGACTCTAGCATACACATCAAGCCCTGCGATCACGCCATCTTCCTTTGCAATCAGTTCCACTTCACCCGGCTGTGCCGTCGGCATTACCGCATTTGTGGATACATCCTCACTTGTAATATCTTCCTGTAATGCAAGACGGATCAGACTGTCCGCCTGCAGTTTCATCGTTATATCATTCATGACTGTTTTTTACCCTCTCAATCTCATTTCGTACTGCTGTATGATACTCAGACAGAATCTGGTCACGATCTTCGTATTTCTGAATATCTACCGGTGCTCCCTCATACTTTGTCTGTGTGCCAAACATGATATCATCCGCCGCTCTGCGGGCAAATACCAGTGATTCCAGCAGAGAATTGCTTGCCAGACGGTTTTTGCCATGTACACCATTACAGCTTGTCTCACCGCAGGCATACAGTCCCTTCATGGAAGTGCGGCTTCCGAGATCTACTTTGATACCGCCCATGAAATAATGCTGTGCAGGAACAACCGGAATCGGCTCTTTGCACGGATCATAGCCTTCCTCCAGACACTGCTGATAAATATTCGGGAAATGTTTCAAAATGGTATCTTTTCCAAGCGGACGCATATCCTCCCAGACATGGTTTGTTCCTTCTTTTTCCATTTGAGTAAAAATCGCCTGACTTACCATATCTCTCGGCTGCAGTTCATCTGTAAAGCGCTGTCCATTCTTATCCAACAGTAACGCACCTTCTCCACGGACAGATTCGGATACAAGGAATCTGCGGCCCGGCTTTTTGGAAAACAGCGTGGTCGGATGAATCTGTATGTAATCAATATGCTCTAACTGAACCTGATGCTTCAATGCGATTCCAAGAGCATCACCCGTAATGTGCGGGAAATTTGTGGAATTCTGATACAGACCACCAAGTCCGCCGCAGGCCAGAACCACATGCTGTGCGTAAACCGGATAAACCTGATTGTTCTGATCCATAATGATAATTCCGCCACAAACATTGTCATTTGCAATCAGATCCACCATAGTCATATATTCACAGATTTCAATATTCGGTTTTGTTTTTACCTCATCTAATAAGGTCTGGGTGATCTGTTTGCCGGTAATATCCTCATGGAATAAAATACGCGGCTGAGAATGAGCCGCCTCCCTGGTAAACATCAGATTTCCGGCTTCATCTCTTGTGAAATCCACTTTTCTCTGTACGAGATCTCGAATGATATCGTTGGAACTGCGGATCATCAGATCCACGGCGCGCTCATCATTCTCATAATGTCCTGCACGCATGGTATCTTCAAAATAGTTTTTGTAATCATCTTCCCCTCGAAGCATACAGATGCCGCCCTGCGCCAGAAAAGAATCTGACTGATCAGCCTCCTGCTTTGTAATTAATAAAATTCGTTTCCGTTCCGGCAGATTTAAGGCACAGTATAAACCGGCTGCACCGGTACCTACGATAATGACGTCATAATATTCTTTCATAATGTTTTTCCTCTTTTTAATGCTTTCGCCATTATACTATCATAGTTTACAACTGTCAAGACAGCTGTTTAACACATATAACCAGATGCAGCCGGAATCTATATCAGATGAGAGATAAAATCCTGTCGTTGATTGATTTTTGCCCTCCATTTTCTTATAAAAGCTGGATTTATCTTTCATTCGATATATTTTTGTAATATCCACTGTCCTTTCTGGTACAAAATAGATAATTGCCCCTGATCTTTCGTGCAGTGAATCTCACACCCCTGCTCCTGCAGCCGTTCTATGGTTTCCGGTGACGGATGATGATAACGGTTTCTCGCACTGCTGGATATCAGTGCGATTTCAGGATGTATACGGGCAAGAAACGCTTCACTGCTGGAATAACGGGAACCATGATGTGCTACTTTCAGCGCTGTAACCGACTGCAGATGGTTTCGTTCCAGCAAAAACGCTTCCTGTTCTTCCCCGATATCTCCGGTAAACAGCATGGAAAATCCACGGCTTTGCAGCTCCCAGACCTGACACAGTCCATTGATATCTGCGACTGTTTCCTGCGCATCCGGATACAGGCAGCGCAGCGCCATATCCTGTAAATGCAGTTTACTTCCTGTGCTGACATACTGGATATCTGTATTTTTCTGCTTTGCCAGAGTAATCAATTCCTGACAGTCTTCCTCTTCTGCCTGTGCTTTTGCCAGAATCAGATGCCGGATCGGATAGTCTGATTCAAGCAGTTCCATCAGCCCGGATATGTGATCTGCATCCGGGTGTGTAACGATCCAGTAATCAATGGATTGTACTCTGTGATATTTTAAAAATGGCAGCATTCGATAAGTCCCAACCGATTTTTCCGAACTGCTTCCGCCGTCAATCCACACCCGTGTACCGGCACCATCAGTCAGAAACAGACCATCGCCCTGTCCCACATCCAGCATATAAATTCCCGGAAGCTCTGACGGATGAAACAGCAAAGTGATGGTGAGTAAAATACCCAAAATTCCAGTGATAAGATTCCTTTTTCGAATTTCCGCATTTTCTGAATATTGGCATTTCCAAATACAGAATATTGCCAGGAAAAGATAGTAAACAATCATACACCAAAGTTCCGGCTGCCCCGTCAGAAGCAGATTCCCAGGCATTTTTTGGACGAACTTCATCCCAAATTCATATATATTTAAAATTTCATGACATCCAACTAACATCCATCCTGCGATATAAGGCAGTTTGGGATAGATTAATGCAGCGATCAGCCCGCCTCCTAGCAGCCAGCTGCTCAACGGAAGAACCAGAAGATTTAAAAACAGGGAATAAATCGGAACCTCATAATAGAACCATGCAGTTAACGGTAATAACCATAGCTGCAGCCACAGACTGAACAGACAATTATTTTTCAGTGGTATGAATACTTTTTCTGGCAGAAATCGTTTCCATGTGAGTTTTTTCTCTTCCTGTTTTTGCTCTTTCCATCCCGTATCCCGGAACAGAATGCCATACATGACAATGGCAAGCATCGCCGTAAAGGAAAACAGAAAACCGCTCTGATCCAGGATCAATGGATTTCCAATCAATAATATAATGGCCGCCAGTGCAAGTCCATTGGCCGCTTCATAAGTTCTGCCAAGCACCTGCGCTCCCATCATGCACAGATACATGATAACCGCTCTGCGGGCAGGCACACCAAAGCCGCTCATATAGGCAAAGCAGAAAACCAGTACAATGCTGACAGCCGCAGAAACAGGATAGGATCTACGCAGTTTACGAAGCAGGCGGTAAATTCCAAATCCAAGGATGGAAATATGTAACCCGGAAACCGACAGTAAATGTGAGATCCCAGCATTCTGATACATCTGCCTGGTGTCCGGATCCAGCTGCGATTTACTTCCTGCCACCAGTGTACACAGGATTCCTGCATCCCGCTCATTTAAATGTTCGGTATACACCTGTACCATACTTTTCTGCAATCGATACAAAGTTTCTTTTATGAAAAAACGTGGTGCTTTGTTTTGACAGATACGGTCCGCGCTCACCCGACATACGATATTTAACT
>CAVAFS010000186.1:0-408 GCA_963587975.1 Bulleidia sp.
CGCCTGCACAGGATCTGTCTGTTTTCCTGCAAATCCTCCCCGAAGGAAAACCGTCAGCAGATACGGAACAAAAATGATTAATATAAAAATTGAGCCATAAAGTTTGAATTTTTCTTTCATTCTAAACTTTATGACTCAGATTATTTTTTATTCCACAGGTATTTTCTTTTCACACAAGATTTTTTATATCCTATGAAATACCAGATTTCATATTCTTATCCGATAATTACTGCATCGCGGAAAACGCATTGGATAACGCTGCAAATTCTGCAAGTGTCAGGGCTTCGCCACGGATTGTCAGCGGTTTATCAATCGCTGTGATCGCCGCCTCAATCTGCTCCTTAGTGAAATTGATCTCGCCGGAATTTTTCAGTCCGTTTACCAGTGTCTTTCTGCGCTGATTGAAGG
>CAVAFS010000186.1:418-1463 GCA_963587975.1 Bulleidia sp.
GGTTGAAGGATGCGCGGATGACACGAAACATCAGTTTTTCGTCTTTGACATCAACAACAGGTGTCTCATGTCTGGTCAGACGAATCACTGCGGAACCAACATTCGGACGCGGCATGAAGCAGTTCGGTGGAACGTTTGCCACAATCTCCGGATTTGCATAATATTGTACCGCTAGAGAAAGTGCGCCATATTCCTTGGAACCCGGTCCTGTCTTCATACGGTCTGCAACTTCCTTCTGCACCATGATCGTGATACTCTCGATCGGCACATGGCTCTCGAACAGTCCCATGATGATCGGTGTCGTAATATAATATGGCAGATTGGCTACCACCTTGATCGGACGGCCACCATTTTTTTCTTCTACCAGTTTGTTGATATCTACTTTTAAAATATCTTCATTGATGACAGTTACGTTATCAAATGATTTCAGTGTGTCGCCTTCCAGAATCGGGATCAGCACTTTGTCGATCTCCACCGCAACAACCTCACGGGCTGCGCAGGCCAGATACTGTGTCATGGTGCCGATACCCGGTCCGATCTCCAGGACAAAATCATCCGGTGTGATACCGGCCTCGTCGATGATGCGCTCCAGCACATGGGTATCGATCAGGAAGTTCTGACCGAATTTTTTCTGAAATGCAAATTTATAACGGTTTAATACCGCAATGGTCTCCTGCGAATTTCCAAGATACGGTTTTGGTCTGTTTTCACTCATATTTCTATGTTCTCCTATGTTATATGAAAAACAATAGTTTTCCATATTCAAGTTCTATACTCTGCAAATATTGCTTTTATCTTCCCAAAATATTATCTACTTCTGATTGGATAAAAACAGCTTTCTTGCATTTTCTTCGGTAACAGCAATCACTTCTTCTTTGGAAATCCCTTTCAGATCTGCGATTTCCTGTGCCACATAATCGATGTACGCGGAATTGTTGCGTTTTCCACGAAACGGTGTCGGCGCCATATACGGACAGTCTGTTTCCAGCAAAATGCGCTCCAACGGAATCTGTCGTGCAGTTTCTTTTGCCTTTTTCGCATTTTT
>CAVAFS010000186.1:1473-4365 GCA_963587975.1 Bulleidia sp.
TTTTTGAAAGTGACCACGCCGCCAAGTCCGATATGATATCCAAGCTTTACATATTCCTGCGCCATTTCCGGGGAATAGGAATAGCAGTGGATCACGCCGCGCTGATCTTTGCCACGGGCAGCGATCAGATCAAAGGTATCTTTTGCCGCATCCCGGCTGTGTACCGCAATCGGCAGATCCAGCTCTTTTGCCAGATCCATCTGCTGTACAAACCAATGCTGCTGTACTTCATGTGGCTGTACATCCCAGTGATAATCCAGACCGATCTCACCGATGGCTACCACCTTTTCTTCCGAGCGGGCGGTTTCCCGCAGACGGACAAAGGTCTCGTCATTTAAGTCCCCTACCTCGTCCGGGTGAACGCCAACGGCAGCATAGACAAAGGGATATTGATGCGCCAGCTCCACACTGCGCCAGCAGCCCTCTAAAGACGCACCGACATTTATGATCGTGCCGACATTCTGCTCCACCATGCCGCGAAGCAGTGCATCTCTGTCTGTATCAAACTGTTCATCATCATAATGTGCATGTGTATCAAAAATCATTAGCAGATCTCCGCTCCGGATGGCATTGCTTTCTCCGGTGTCATCAGGGACAGATTGCCCTCTGCGTCCTCTGCGCATAACAGCATACCCTCAGAAAGAACACCTGCCAGTTTTGCCGGTTTCAGGTTTACAAGTACCATCACTTTTTTGCCAACCATCTCTTCCGGTGTGTAATGTTTCTGGATTCCGGAAACGATCTGTTTTACCTGACTTCCGATTTTTACCTGAGAGCAAAGCAGTTTTTTGGATTTTTTCACTTTTTCGCAGGCAATGATTTCACCAACCTGGAACTGCATTTTTCCAAAGTCCTCAAAAGAAATCTCTTCCTTCGGCTCAATGTCAATAACTTCCTCGTCTGCTTTTGCTTCCTCAGCCGATGCTTCTTCTTTTACCTGCGGATGAAGCTCTTCTACTTTTTTCATAACCTCTGCAAGATCCAGACGTGCGAACAGGATTTCTGGTTTGTCTGTTACTTTCAGACCATTCTCACGCAGGCCGAAAGTTGCCAGATCATCAAAATCACGCTCTGCGCCGTTGATCTGAGCAAGGATTTTTGCAGATGTCTCAGGCAGATAACTCTTTAACAGCTCTGCACCAATGTTGATGCTCTCTACCAGGTTGTAGAGAACTTCTGCCAGACGATCCTGTTTTGCCTCATCTTTTGCAAGTGCCCAAGGCATGGTCTCGTCGATATATTTGTTACATCTCTTGAATAAGGTAAATACTTCTGAAATTGCATCTGCCACACGTAACTGATCCATTTTTGCAGCTACTTTGTCGCGGGTTCCTGTTACAACTGCTTTGAGGTCAGCATCTACGTCTTCCTCAACGCCTGTTTTGTTTACCACGCCGCCAAAATATTTATTGCTCATGGAAATCGTACGGTTTACAAGGTTTCCAAGGGTATTTGCAAGGTCGGAGTTTACACGCTCCACCATCAGCTCCCAGGAAATGGTTCCGTCGTTTTCAAACGGCATCTCATGAAGTACGAAGTAACGAACTGCATCTACGCCGAAGAAATCTACCAGCTCGTCTGCATACAGTACGTTTCCTTTGGATTTACTCATTTTTCCATCGCCCTGAAGCAGCCACGGATGACCAAATACCTGTTTCGGTAACGGAAGATCCAGTGCCATCAGGAAGATCGGCCAGTAAATGGTATGGAAACGAATGATATCTTTACCGATCAGATGAAGGTCTGCCGGCCAGTTTTTCTTGAACAGGTCAGAAGAATTGCCATCTGCATCGTATCCGATTTTTGTAATATAGTTTGTCAGCGCATCCAGCCATACATAGACAACATGCTTCGGATCAAAATCTACCGGAATACCCCAGCTGAAGGATGTTCTGGATACACACAGATCCTGCAGACCAGGAAGCAGGAAGTTGTTCATCATCTCATTTTTTCTGGAAACCGGCTGAATGAACTCCGGATGAGTGTTGATGTAGTCGATGAGGCGGTCTGCGTATTTGCTCATTTTGAAGAAATATGCTTCCTCCTGCGCCGGCTGAACCTCACGGCCGCAGTCCGGGCATTTGCCGTCTACTAACTGAGATTCTGTGAAGAAAGACTCACACGGTGTGCAGTACATTCCTTCGTAGTATCCTTTATAAATATCTCCCTGATCATACAGTTTTTTGAAGATTTTCTGTACCTGTTTCTCATGATCCTCATCAGTTGTACGGATGAAGTTGTCATAAGAAGCATTCATCAGATCCCAGATTTTCTTTACTTCTCCGGAGACTTTGTCGACATACTCCTTCGGTGTCACACCGGCTGCTTCTGCCTTTAACTCGATTTTCTGACCGTGCTCGTCTGTTCCGGTCTGGAAGTATACGTCATAGCCTTCCTGACGTTTGTAACGGGCAATACTGTCTGCCAGTACGATCTCATAAGTGTTTCCAATGTGCGGTTTGCCTGATGTGTAGGCAATCGCTGTGGTCATATAATATTTTCCTTTGCAGGTTTTACACATAATCAAATCACTCCTTTTTTGGTTTTTATCGGACGAACTGTTGGAAAGAATACAACCGTAGACACGAACAATTTTCTGTGTCTGTTGCGCCGCTTATCTCCGCCTCTTCCCGCGAACTCACACGCAAACCCAGCGTGCTCAAACACACTCCCAGAGGCGGGCTATGCTCACAGCCACGACGAAAATTGCTCTACCGTCTTACTGTTGTATTCTTTCCAACAGTTCTGCTCGCATAATACTCTGCTAAAAAAGCCTCAACAGTTCTTTTTTCCTAGTAGTTAAGCGTATCACAGGCACCCTGAAAAGTCAATGAAGCAGACAATCATAAAGCTGGTTTTCTGCGAAGATTTATGGTTTTCGTTAACCCATTT
>CAVAFS010000187.1:0-3090 GCA_963587975.1 Bulleidia sp.
TTCTGATTATTCGCAATTCCATTGTAATCGAAATTTACTTTGCCGTTTTCCACACGCCACCAGCCGTTCTGGTTGTTGGAAACTCCAGTATAATCAAAATTTACTTTTCCATTCTCGACCTTCCACCAGCCATTCTGATTATTCGTAATTCCGTTGTAATTGAAATTTACCTTGCCGTTTTCGATACGCCACCAGCCGTTTTCATTGTTGCTGATTCCGGTATAATCAAAATTTACCTTGCCGTTCTCGATTTTCCACCAGCCATTTGCATTCTGTCTGATAGAATTGCAACTTGTGTCAATCTTACCATTTTTATACATGTACCAGTTTCCGGTAACCGGTTCCTGACAAATACCATTCAGATATGTTGTATTTACTGTGTTTGCATATACAGGTGTCACCATGCCTGATGCTGCGGTTCCTGCTGCCAGTACTGCGGTAAGTATTTTTTTCCACTGCCTCATACTTTTATGTAACCCCTATCTTTCTTAATGTTTCGCTGTTTCCAATTATACCTTTTTCACACCTGCAATGCAACAATTCTTAAATATTTTTTAATTATTTTGTAATTATTTTTGAATTTTATACAATCACACGTCCCTGGTAAATAGCACGCCATGCGTTCTGATACCATACCCAGCCACTGTAGGAGAAGTTCACCTTTCCGCCTTCCAGATACCAGGATCCATTTTCGTTCTGAGCGATACCGTTAAATCCGAAATCAACTTTTCCCTGATGGAATTTCCACCAGCCATTTTCGTTGTTTGCAATTCCGTTATACTTGAAATTGACCTGTCCTTTTTCAATACGCCACCAGCCATTTTCATTGTTTGTAATGCCTGTGTAGCCAAAATCTACCTGACCGTTCTTGATTTTCCACCAGCCGTTCTGGTTGTTTGCCAATCCATTGTAATTGAAGTTCACCTGTCCCTTTTCAATACGCCACCAGCCGTTCTGGTTATTGGCCACGCCAGTGTAATCAAAGTTTACTTTTCCATTCTGCACATACCACCAGCCAGTTTCATTATTTGTCACCGTACTGTCAAACACAATTTTGCTGTTCTTTACATGCCACCAGCCGCTTTCATTTTTCACAATCCCCTGGATAACACTGTTTTTCTGGAATGTGATCTTACCATTTTCCACATACCACCAGCCATTCTCATTGCTTGCAAAACCGGTATAGGAAGTATCCACAACACCGTTCTTCACATACCACCAGCCAACGCTGTCATTGATCAGGCCTGTATATTTCTCCTGCTGCCAGCCATTTTTCAGATAGCGCAGTGTACCCTGATCATCATAAATTCCGGTATAATCATCCCCGGCTTCTTTTGTAAAGTCATTTGCATCCAGAACTGTCAGCGGAATCCGCGCAGTCAGCAGACCATACTCATTTCGGATCTGCAGCACGGTATTTCCCGCATGTTCGCCTGTTACGTTTCCATGCAGTTCATCATAAACAGCTGCATTTCCGGTAATGGATACTGACATTTTTTTCGCACGATACACCGGATCTGTCACAGGAATCAGCACGCGGCTCTCGCCAACACGCATCATCAGGGAAGATATCTCTTCCCCCTGTGCATCCAGAAACTGCACTTTTGTCTTTGTCAGGTTCTCTCCTGTCAGAGTTTTATACATTCCTTCCGCAGCGGTAATTCCGTTTTCATTATGACCGATCTGATAATAGTGCCAGGTTCCATAAATCTGAGATGCTTTTGTCGGAAGTGAAGTATCTGCACCGGAATTATGCATTGGATAATCAAGCTTGCGGTTCAGATAAGCAGTTTTAAAATACTGCTCCACGCCGCTGTCACTGATCCACTGCTCATTGGCATTGCTGACCACATAAGTATCCGCATAGTTTTTACTGATATTTATTCCATACTGCGCTGCTCTCGGGCCTTCCATATATAAGGCATTTTCTTCCATTCCGCTTCCATCCAGCAGACGCACCGTGATAATTCCCCAGGCATCCGGATTCAACGCAGCGTTGATGCCATCGTGCATTGCACCAAATTCCTGCACATAGTCTTCTACGGAAAGTTTCTGATCATATTCTCCCTGCTGCCAGAAGATCAGCTTTTTCGCCTTTGTATAGTGTCCGGCAGCCAGTTCCGCCTGATAAGTCTGCTCCACTGCAGTTGCAGCATTCAGAAAACGCTGATAATACGTAGCCCCCGGAACCCAACTTTCCATATAGGATCCACTCCATGCAGCATTCACAACCCATACTTTATCTCCACTCAAACGATTCCATGCATAAGCAATGCCGCTGTCCGGTCCGGTTTTTCCAGCCCCCTCTGCATCCAGTGAATCCAACGGATATTCCAGTTCTTTTCCGGAAATGCTGGTTGTTCCCTGCAGAGAACCTGCCACAAAATCTGCCGCGTTTCCCGCACTGCACATATTCTGAAACGAAATACCGGTTATTTTTGTCGCCCAGGAATCCACCGTGGGCAGATAAGTAGAATATACCTCATCCTCCGGGCAGGCGATACTGGTTCCACGTTGGGAATCGCCATCTGCCCAGTCATAAAAACCTTCGATATTACTCTGTCCAAGCAGATAGATCAATGTTAACGGAGCCGCTTCTACCGTCACGGACACCTCCATGCTGTTTTCACTGTCCAGAATACTCTGTGATTTTTTCACCAGCACCAGGGTAGCGGTTCCGGTTCCGGTTGCCCTGACTTCTGTATCAGAAATCTGCGTAAGCACTGCATCATCCGGTTCTTCGGATATCGTTCCTCTGCTGACTTTTTTTGATGTAACATTCTGGTCTTTAATTCCCGCAATGACATAATCATCAGCAATTTTCTCAACGGAATAACTGTTATCATAATACATTGACACGCTCAGACTGCCGGACACATTCCCACTGTCCTCTGCCAGCGCCGGTTCTGCAAAAAGACCGAATGCCAGCAGAATTCCAAGCATCATTCCTAACATTCTCTTCATGTAATGTTTCATCCTTTCACAATGTTAAGACGCTGGCCCCGGTTGGAACCAACGTCTTATTTTGCCATACCTATTTTATTTTTAATCCAGATACTAGAATACAATGACACGGGATCCGTTCGGAAT